>JAAZLZ010000166.1 GCA_012799075.1 Bacillota bacterium | reverse complement strand
TGATCTGGACGATCTTGCGGCTGCCGTCCCGGAGCCTGGCCTGCTGGATGATCAGATCGATAGCGGAAGCAATCTGCTCCCTGATAGCCCGGACGGGCAGGTCCATTCCGGCCATGAGGACCATGGTTTCCAGGCGGGACAGCATGTCCCGGGGGGAGTTGGCATGCCCCGTGGTCAAAGAACCGTCATGGCCTGTATTCATTGCCTGGAGCATGTCCAGGGCCTCTCCTCCCCGCACCTCCCCGACGACGATCCTGTCGGGCCGCATCCGCAAAGAGTTCCGCACCAAATCCCGGATGAGAATGGCGCCCTTCCCCTCGATGTTCGCCGGTCGGCTCTCCAGGGAGACTACATGCTCCTGCCTCAGCTGGAGCTCCGCGGCGTCTTCAATGGTCACAATCCGCTCATCGGGGGGAATGAAGGACGACAGGACATTGAGCAGGGTGGTCTTGCCGCTGCCCGTGCCTCCGGAGACAACGATGTTGAGCCACACCTTCACACAGGCCTCCAAGAAGCGTGCAATCTCCGGGGTCATGGTGCCAAAGGCAATCAAGTCCTCCACGGTGAAGGGATCCGCGGAGAATTTGCGGATGGTGATCGTCGGCCCGTTCAGGGCCAAGGGAGGAATGATGGCATTCACCCGGGATCCGTCGGGGAGCCTGGCATCCACCATGGGCATGCTCTCATCGATCCGGCGGCCGATGGGCGCCACAATCTTTTCAAT
This sequence comes from Bacillota bacterium, assembly GCA_012799075.1. Classification (GTDB taxonomy): domain Bacteria; phylum Bacillota; class Limnochordia; order JAAZLZ01; family JAAZLZ01; genus JAAZLZ01. The sequence goes on along the minus strand of JAAZLZ010000166.1, from coordinate 1,481 downwards.
AATGTGCAGGACATGGGCATCATCCCGAAAGGTGACATCGGTCAGCTCCAGCCTTCCTGCCCGCTCAATGTAAACCCGGGAAGGTCCATTGACCATGATCTCCGATATTGACGGATCCTGCAAAAGGGAGTTGATGGGGCCAAAGCCCACCACTTCATCAACCGTCTCCCGCAGGACCCGCTGCCGTTCGCTTCGAATCAGGTGGGCGGCCTCTTCATCGAGGATCTCCTCCACCACCTTGCTCACCTGAGCGGTGAGCTGCTCTCGCTTATCCTCGTTTTCGACATCATTCAAAAGCTTTGGATCAACCTCTGCCACCAGTTGATCGTGGATCTTCGCCTTGAGCTGTCGATAAGGGTCGGTGACCCGGCGAAAGGGAGCTGCAGGAGTCTTCGGTTCTCCCCTCTTTAGAGGCGCGGCCGTTTTCTTCTGACGCTCCAGCCGTTCAAGCAGCATCTAATCACCCCCCAGCTGGATTAAGCAGTCTCTTCAGGCCAGACAGTACGGGCAAAGGGCCTGGATTCTCTTTGGTTGAGCCTTGGTCGATGAGCTCGGTCAACTGGCCGATGCCCTGGGAAAGCTTTCCTTTGCCCGCTAGAACCAAGGGCTCCCCCCGATTGGCTGCCCGGAGGGCCGCCCGTTCATCGGTAGGCAGCCAGGCAGCCACGGGAAAGGGCAGCCGCTCCGCCACCATTTGGGGAGTAAGGTCGTTTTCCGGTGAACAACGGTTGAAAATGACCCGCACCCCGTCCCATTCGTGCCCCAGGGAGTGGATAATGTCCATGGACAGCCTGGTGTTTTTGATGGTGGGCAGATCAAGGGTTGATACCACCAACAGCTCCGTTCCCAGGTCCATGGATTTTAGGGCCGCCTCGGTGAATCCCTGGGCGGTGTCAACGATGACATAGTCAAAGCCTTCCTTCAGCACCGTCAAGATCTGAGCGATCTTGTCCGAGTGCACCCGCTCCCCCTCCTCGGGCCGAAGGGGTGCAGCCAGGAGGAAAAGGCCGGATTTATGCTCTTCCAAATAGGGCAGGGTGCTCTCCAAAGTTATCTCCCGGACCTCCGCAGCCAGATCGCTGATGGTTCGGGCGGGATTTATATCCAGCATCACCGCTCCATCACCAAACTGGAGATCCAAATCCACCAGGACCGTCCGCCGACCCTTCCGGGCCAGAGAAACCGCGAGATTCACCGCCAGGGTGGACTTGCCTACGCCCCCTTTGGCGCTGAAGATGGTCAGCATCCGGCCCTTTGCCCTTTGCTGCTGGGAAGGGGCATGTCGGCGCTGTTCCAAGGTGTAGGCCCGCTTGATGGCATTAACCAGCTCATCCCCGACAAAGGGCTTGGCCAGATAGTCCCTGGCGCCGGCGAGCATCGCCTTGCGCAGGTACTCCTGCTCCCCTTGGACAGACATCATAATGATGACTGTCTGGGGCACTTCGACGCTGATGAGCTGGGTTGCCGTCAGCCCGTCAAGG
>JAAZLZ010000165.1 GCA_012799075.1 Bacillota bacterium | reverse complement strand
GGAGTGGCCCGCACCCACATTATCGATGGGCGCACCAAGCACAGCATGCTCTTGGAGATTTTCACCGACAAGGGCATCGGCACCATGGTGGTGGCCTAACAAAGGAGGTACCCAAGCGTGAATAGCCGCGGCATTATGGAATTGACCAATGAAGCTGTTATGCAAACCTACTCCCGGCTGCCCCTGGCCCTAGTCAAGGGTCAAGGCACTCGGGTATGGGATGCGGAAGGGAAAGAATACTTGGATTTCCTAGGGGGGATTGCGGTTAACTCCCTAGGACACTGCCACCCCCGGGTGGTGGCGGCCATCAAGAAACAGGCGGATAACTTCCTGCACTGCTCTAATCTTTATTACATCCAGCCCCAGGCGGAACTGGCCGGATGGTTGACTGAGCATTCGGCTGCCGATCGGGTGTTTTTCTGCAACAGCGGGGCCGAGGCCAACGAAGCGGCCATTAAGCTGGCCCGGCGATGGGGCAAGGCGAACCGGGGGCCTGATGCAGGACACATTATTTCCATGCGGAATTCCTTCCACGGACGGACCCTAGCGACCATCACCGCAACGGGCCAGGCCAAGTACCAGGAAGGACTTGAACCTTTACCGGCGGGTTTCAGCTACGTTACCATCAATGACCTGGATGAACTGGAGGCTGAAATTGAGCGGCAAGGGGACCGATTATGTGCTATAATGCTTGAGGCGATCCAGGGGGAGGGCGGCGTTAATGTAGCAGACCGAGGGTATTTGCAGTCGGTGCGCCGCTTGTGTGATGAACTAGGCGTGCTCCTCATCATCGATGAGGTGCAAACGGGCATGGGTCGAACGGGCAAGCTGTTTGCCTATGAGCATTTTGACATTGAACCGGACATCTTCACCCTGGCAAAAGCCCTGGGAGGCGGGGTGCCCATCGGCGCCATGCTGGCCAAGGAAGAAGTGGCCAAGGCCTTCTCCCCGGGGACCCATGCATCGACCTTCGGCGGCAACCCCCTGGCTTGTGCGGCGGCCCTGGCTGTGGTCCACACCATGGAGGATGAAGGCCTACTTGAGCGCTGTGCTAAGATGGGCGAGTACTTCATGGAGGGTCTGCGGGGCCTGGGAAAGAAGCATCCGTCATTGGTGCGGGATGTGCGGGGCAAGGGTTTGATTGTAGGCCTTGAGCTTTCCCGGGGAGCCAAGGATGTTTTCCTGGCCTGCCAAGCCCAAGGAATCTTGATCAATGCCATTGGCGATAAAGTCCTCCGGTTCCTGCCGCCCTTCATCATCAGTGAAGAAGAAGTGGACCGGGTAGTTGTCGTACTAGATGGGATTCTAAACGGGATGGAGTCTCGCAACTAAGAATTGTTGGAGTATGGGTGGATAATGGTTGGTCGGCCTTCGGCCCGGTCGGCCAATTCTTATGCCTAGGGACAGGTGCAAGGTTTGCACGCAAAGCGAGGGGAGTATATGCCGAAGCGAAAAGATCTAAAACGAGTCCTGGTCATCGGTTCGGGCCCCATCGTCATCGGTCAGGCGGCGGAATTCGACTACGCGGGCACCCAAGCCTGCAAATCCCTGCAAGAAGAAGGGATCGAAGTTGTGCTCATGAACAGCAATCCGGCCACCATCATGACCGATGTTCAGATAGCCCACCGGGTGTACATGGACCCTTTGACGGTGGAATTTGCGGCCCAAGTCATCGAACAGGAGCGGCCCCAGGGCCTGCTGCCCACTTTGGGGGGCCAGACGGGCCTTAACTTGGCGGTGCGCCTTGCGGAAGCGGGGGTGCTGGATAAGTATGGGGTTGAGCTCTTAGGAACTCCCCTAGAAGCCATTCAAAAGGCGGAGGATCGGGATAAATTCAAAGCGACGATGCAGCTCATCGGTGAACCGGTGCCGGAGAGCGCCATCGTTTCCTCCTTGGCCGAGGCCCGCCGGTTCGCCGAGGAGATTGGCCTGCCCACCATCGTTCGCCCCGGGTTTACCCTGGGGGGAAGCGGCGGCGGCATGGCCCACACCATGGATGAGCTCATGGACATTGTCGGGCGGGGACTGAAAAACAGCCCCATCCGGCAGGTCCTCCTTGAAAGAAGCGTTGCCGGCTGGAAGGAGATTGAATACGAAGTCATCCGGGATGGAGCCGGCAACTCCATTACTGTCTGCAACATGGAAAACATCGATCCCATCGGCATCCACACCGGTGACAGCATCGTTGTGGCTCCGTGTCAGACCCTATCCAACCTGGAGACCCAGATGCTAAGGGCAGCTTCTTTGCGGATCATCGAGACGCTAGGGATTGAAGGGGGCTGCAATATCCAGTTTGCCCTTAATCCCCGGGCACTTGAGTACTACGTCATCGAAGTCAATCCCCGGGTCAGCCGCTCTAGCGCCTTGGCTTCCAAGGCTACCGGCTACCCCATTGCCAAAGTATCTTCCAAGATAGCCATCGGACTTCGCCTCGATGAGATCGTCAACTCCGTCACCGGCAAGACCAAGGCCTTTTTCGAGCCTGCGATGGATTATGTGGTGGTCAAGGTTCCCCGCTGGCCCTTTGACAAGTTTGTCACCGCGGATCGGGTCTTGGGGACCCAGATGAAGGCCACCGGCGAAGTGATGGCCATTGACCGGACCTTGGAAAGGGCCCTGCTCAAGGCAGTGCGATCTTTGGATAACGGGATCACGAGCCTCCGGCTCAAGGGCATGGAGATATGGTCCGACGAGCAGGTAAGGGAGCGGCTTAAAGTGGCGGACGATGAGCGTCTGTTCGTCATCGCCGAGGCCTTAAGAAGGGGGGTTTCCCGGGAGGAGATCGCAAAGGTCACTAAAGTAGATAGCTTCTTCATCCAGAAGGTGGCCAACATCGTCGAGCTGGAAAAAAGAGCGGGCCTGTTGGGCTCCGCCTTGAGGGAGCTGGCCGAAGATGCGGAGCCCATCGGGGAGGAAAAGGCGTTCCTGTGTGAATTCTTGGCCGCGGCCAAGCGGTATGGTCTGGCCGATGCCACCTTAGCCAGGCTTGCCGGGATGCCGGAAGAGAAATTCCGGGCCCTGCGCAAGGAACTGGGAGTAAGCCCGGTGTATAAGAAAGTTGATACCTGCGCCGGCGAGTTTGAAGCGGCCACACCCTACTATTACTCAACCTATGAGCAGGAAGATGAGGCGGAGGTGTCCGCAAGACCCAAGGTTGTGGTTTTAGGGTCTGGACCCATCCGGATTGGCCAGGGCGTTGAGTTTGACTATTGCTCCGTCCACTCGGTGTGGGCCCTGAGGGAAGCCGGCTATGAATCAGTAATTATTAATAATAATCCGGAGACGGTATCGACAGATTTTGACACCTCTGATAGACTATATTTTGAACCATTGACCACT
>JAAZLZ010000164.1 GCA_012799075.1 Bacillota bacterium | reverse complement strand
CGAACCCTGCCTGCCCGCTCATAGATCGTCGCGAGGTCCGTGTAAAGATAGCCAGGATAACCCCGTCGGCCGGGAACCTCTTTCCGTGCCGCGGAGACCTCCCGCAGGGCCTCAGCGTAGTTGGTCATGTCAGTTAGGATGACCAAGACGTGCATATCCTTCTCAAAGGCCAGGTATTCCGCCGCGGTCAGGGCCATCCTGGGGGTTGCAATCCGCTCGATGGCCGGATCGTTGGCCAGGTTAATGGACAATACTGCCCGTTCGATGGCGCCCGTCTGACGGAAGTCGTTGATGAAGTAGTCGGCCTCATCGAAGGTAATTCCCATGGCGCCGAAGACCACCGCGAACTCTTCCTCCGAGCCTAGGACCTTGGCTTGCCTGGCAAGCTGGGCGGCAAGCTCCGCGTGGGGAAGACCCGCGCCGGAGAAGATGGGGAGCTTCTGCCCCCTAACTAGAGTGTTCAAGCCGTCGATGGCGGAAATGCCGGTCTGGATGAACTCGGAAGGATAGTCCCGGGCGCAGGGATTCATGGGAGTGCCGTTGATATCCAGTCTTTTCTCCGGGATGATCCGAGGACCGTCATCCTTGGGTCGGCCCATGCCGTCGAAGATGCGGCCCAGCATATCCAAGGAGACCCCAAGCTCCAGGGTGCGGCCTAGGAAGCGGACCTTGCTCCCCTGGAGGTTCATCCCCGCGGAGCCTTCAAAAAGCTGGATCAAGGCATCGGTTCCATCGGCCTCCAGGACCCGGCCCCGACGCCGCTCGCCGGTGGAAAGGACGATCTCCACCAGTTCGTCGAACTTTACATTCTCCACATGTTCGACCAGCATCAAGGGACCTGCAACTTCCCGGATGGTCATATACTCCTTAAGCACTCTTTTCACCCCCTATGCCTTGGATCAGTTCGTCAATTTGGACGGTAATATCTTTCTCGATGGTGCTCAACCTGTCTAGCTCCCCTTCGGGAATGTACTTGGACCTGGCGATCCGCTCCCGCACCTCAAGCTGGAGGATATCCTCCATGGAAGCGCCGCTGCCTATCGCCCTTTGGGCCTCTTCGTGGAAGCGGAGGACCAAGCGCAGCATCTGGTGCTGTTTCTCCAAGGAGCTATAGGTGTCCACCTCGTGGAACGCATTCTGGTGGAGGAAGTCTTCCCGGATGGACTTGGCTGTCTCCAAGACCAGCTGGTCCTCTTCCGATAGGGCATCAAGGCCGATGAGGCGAACGATCTCTTCCAGCTCCGATTCCTGCTGGAGAAGCCTCATGGCGGTGGCCCGCAGCTTGGGGAACTCGGGGTCCACCTTGTTGTCAAAGTATTCCTTCACCCGGGCCGAGTAGAGGGAATTACTGGTGAGCCAGTTGATCGCCGGGAAGTGCCGGGCGTAGGCAAGGGATGCATCCAAGCTCCAGAAGACCTTCACAATGCGAAGGGTCCCCTGGGTGACGGGCTCAGAAAGGTCCCCACCGGGTGGTGAGACGGCCCCTACCACCGTGAGGGAGCCCTCCCGGTCATCACTGCCGATGGCCGTTACCCGACCTGCCCGCTCGTAGAATTCCGCCAGGCGCGACCCCAAATAGGCGGGATAGCCTTCATCACCGGGCATTTCCTCCAGCCGCCCGGACATCTCCCGCAGGGCCTCGGCCCACCGGGAGGTGGAGTCGGCCATCAAAGCTACGTTGTAGCCCATGTCCCGGAAGTACTCGGCGATGGTGATCCCTGTGTAAATCGAAGCCTCCCGGGCCGCAACGGGCATGTCGGAAGTATTGGCCACAAGGACCGTCCGCTTCATCAATGGCTCCCCGCTCCGGGGGTCCTTTAGCTCGGGGAACTCTCGGAGCACGTCCGTCATCTCATTTCCCCGTTCTCCACAGCCTACATAAACGATGATGTCTGCATCGGCCCACTTGGCCAGCTGGTGCTGAACAACGGTCTTGCCGCTGCCGAAGGGGCCGGGGATGCAGGCGGTGCCCCCTTTGGTCACGGTGAAGAACGTATCGATAATCCGCTGACCGGTGATCAAGGGCACTTCCGGAGGAAGCTTCTCTTTATAAGGACGTCCATGGCGGACCGGCCAGCGCTGCATCATCGTGATATCCCTGATGCCCTGGTCCGTTTCCACCTGAACAACCACATCTTCTACTTTGGCCGGTCCTTGATGGACCTTGACCACCTTGCCTTCCACCCCTGGGGGAACCATGATCCGGTGCTCAACCAGGGTGGATTCCTGGACGACCCCTAGAATGTCCCCGGCGATTACCTGGTCCCCTACCTTCACCCGGCTTTGCCAGTCCCACTCCCGCTCCCGGCGCAGGCCCGGCAGTTCCACACCTCTGGCAATCCGCTCGCCGGTCTGTTCTTGAATGACGTCTAGGGGACGTTGAATTCCATCGTAAATAGACTCGATCAAACCCGGGCCAAGCTCGACGCTTAAAGGCTCTCCGGTCAGATAGACAGGCTCCCCGGGACCCAAGCCCGCGGTTTCTTCGTAGACCTGGATGGACGCCCGGTCGCCTCGGATCTCAATTACCTCACCGATAAGGCGGCTCTCACTGACCCGGACCACATCGTACATCTTGGCATCGCTCATCCCCTCGGCTACCACCAAGGGGCCTGACACCTTGATTATGCGTCCTGTTTTCATCACTGGCTACCCTCTTTTCCCGTAAAGATATCAACGCCGACCGCCCTTTCCACAATGCGGCGGATCTTCTCAAGACCAATTCCTGTACTCCCCTGATTATTGGGGATGTATAGAATCGCCGGCAGGGGCTTGGTGGCAAATTCCTGGACCACAGGCAGCATTTCCTCACCGATGTTCTCGGTGATGAAGATGACTCCGTAGTCTTCCTTGCCGATCCGGCGCAGGATGACTGCCCCTTCCTGGCCATCGTGGACAGGAAACACCGACACCCCTAAGGCCTTAAACCCCATGATGGAGTCATGATCGCCGATGACGGCCATCCTATGCATAGACATCACACAGCCTTTCCTTGATGGTCTCCTTCGGCAAGTTGTTGATTTTCCCCACCATGATGAGCCTGACCAACCGGCCCTCTAGCTCCTTGGCCAATAGATAGGCTAAAATGGGCTCCGGCCCAAAAGGCACATACTTGGCCCTCCGGAGGTATTCCAATAGATACTCATCCACCAGACACTCATAATCCGTCAACGTGCCCTTAGCCTCCAGCTGGCGCAGGCCCTCTTCCACAACGACTCCATAATCCGTGGTGGAGAACTTAGGTCCAAAGGCATCCCAAGGCTCCCTGACGGCCTCCAACAAAAGCCGCGGGTCCACGGACCCATGGGGAAGGAAGGCCCAGCGGATGACCCCCGTTCGACTTCGTTTCAGCCTCATGGCCGTTTTAATATTGGTCAGGTCGATTCGCCGGAGCAGGTACCCTTTGAGGAAGTCAACCCGGGCGTTAGTATAAAGATAGTCGTACATCCCCCGGTCAATGACCAGGTCAATTATCTGGGGATCCCCGGTATTCTTAAACTCCTCCTGGGCCTCTTCCACCACCCGGCGATAACCTGCCGGTAGGCTAGCATAGTCCCCGGCAGCCATTTCTTTCAGGCACTCGGGCGCAATGCAGCCCAAATCAACCAACAGATCGTCCCGGTTGATGCCCAAATGGCCCGCCTTCAAAAGGACTTTCAGGTTTTGAAAATCATACCGGCTTCGGAGCAGATCGATTAGATCAGGATCGGGACTGAAGCTTTGCACCACCCGGTAGACCCGCTTTAGCTCCGCTCCTAGAATCTCCTCGTATTCCTCTCCTTCCACCAGTTCTCCCATCACCTCGGCATACTCTGTCTCACCTAAGACCCTGAGGGCCGAGGCGGCATCCCGGGCATCGAGCATGCGGCCGATCTTGCCCCGATCCAACAGCCGCGTCTCTAGAACCCGGATCCTGGTTACAGCATATGCGTACTTACCCTCTTGCCCCATCGGTCTCCCCCTCTAGCCTCATTCGAACAAGACCTCCGCCGCCAATTGTTCCAATTCGTCCCGCTGGCTGGCAATGAGGGCCTCGAAGGAGCTGTTTATTTCCATCCGTCTTCCCTTGAGGATGAATCCCCCCGTCATGGGACGGACTTCCCCAGAGAGCTTGAGCTCACCCTTTTTGCCCGCCTGGCGCAGCTTCTCATTGACGCCCGCCAGGAATTTGTCGTTGATTCGCTTCTGATCCTTCTTGGCGACCATTACTTCTTCATCGCCGGTAACCGCGGCCTGCAATAGGCGTTCTTCCATCCAAGCCAGATATTCCTTATCAGGCAGACGGGTGAGTTTTTCCATCACCTGCTGAAAGACCTCATCCACCAGATCCTGCTTGGCCGCTAGGATCTCCCGGCGCAACTCGAGCTGGGCCAGGGTGATGATCCGGCGCTGCCTTTCTTGGGCTTCAGCCTGCCCTTTTTCGTTAACTTTAGCTGCCGCCGCCAGGGCCTTCCCAGAGCCGGCGGCCCGCAGCTTTGCCGCCTTCGCCTCAGCCTCCCGGAGGATGTCCGCGGCCTTTTCCCGGGCCTCCCCTAGGATGCGCTCTTGCAGCTTGCTGGGGCTGGTCATTAAATGGTCACTCCCTGGAGCATTAAGAATGAAACCAGGAAGGCCAGGATGGCATAGAACTCGACCATGACGGCAAAAATCATGGCTTTAGCCAGCTCTTCGGGACGTTTGGCTACCAAACTGACGCCCGTTGCCGCAACTTTCCCCTGGGCAATGGCGGAGGTCAGCCCCACAAGCCCGATGGGCAGGCAAGCCATGAGAAGGCTCAGGCCCGTTTCCACGCTGATGGAGGCCAGGCCGCCACCTAGGAACCCAAGCCGCTGGATCGTCAAAAAGCCGATCAAGAATCCGTAGATGCCCTGGGTGCCAGGGATAATCTGCAAGATCAAGCTCTTGGCAAACATGTCCGGATCTTCACTTACTGCACCGGAAGCAGCCTGCCCGGTGAGTCCCACGCCAATAGCCGATCCGGTGCCCGCGAGTAGTACCGCCAACCCTGCTCCTAAGAGTCCCAACACTAGTCCCATTTCCATGTCTGCAAGTACCTCCCTCTATTCTTCTAGGTAAACGTATTTGGTCTCGGGAGCAAAGGGGGCAAAGGCCCGCCCGCCTCCCTCATAGAACTTGCCGAAGAATTCCACATACTGGAGCCGGCTGCAATGGACATAGGAGCCGACGACGCTAATAAAGAGGTTGAACAGATGGCCGCCGACTAAAATGATCAAAGTGCCAATCGGCCCCACAACGGGCAGTTCAAAGACCATCATGGCCACCATGTTGATTACATTGGCAATGATCCCCGTCGCCATCCCCAGCCCCAACAGGCGGGAATAGGAGAGGATATCGCTCAGGTAGCCGGTGACGTTGTACAAGCTGTAAAGTCCTGTGCCGAGCCGGACGAAGATGTTCTTATACTCCCGTCCCCCGGTCAGGATGACTCCTACCGCGCTGATAATGGTCGCCCATTTGGCAGCGTTTGCCAGCTGGGGATTAGCCTCGCCGGCCGCAAGCCAAAGGATCAGGCCCGCCACCAGCACCATCCACAAGCCCTGATCGTAAATGCCCGTGAGCACATCGCCCTTCTTCACGTTCTCATAAAAGCCCAGGAACATCCCCACATATAAATGGATGATCCCAAGGCCCAAGGACAAAATGAGAAAAGTGAGGGGCTGATCGAGGGGACTGAACCAAAGGGGCTTGATGGTGATGATGTTGTCGCCCCACCAGCCGCCGCTTAGGGCTCCTGCAACAACAGTAGCCAGCCCGCCAAGGCAGAGGAGCTGGAAGGTTTTCTCCCCTAAGGGAGACATGTGCACTTTGCGCAGGAGAACGAAGCATATGGCCGCCAGCATGATCCCGTAACCGGCATCGGTCATAGCCATCGCGAAAAACAGGCCGAAGAAAAAGGCGACAAATCCGGTGGGATCGAGCTGGAAGCGGGTAGGCAGGCTGTAAAGTTCCATGAGCACTTCAAAGGGCCGGCTCAAAGGGCCGTTGTTTAGCGCAACCGGGGTCTCCTCATCGGGCTCGGGATCCTGCACCTGGACGGTAGCGCTTTCCAGCCGCCCCTCCAACCGGTTGATCACTTGGTTGACATCTTCTTCCCTAACCCACCCTTGCAGGAGACAAGCCTTTTCGGTGCGCACCAGGTTGGTTGTAGCCAGCAAGCGATCCCGGGCCAGCCCTAGGTAGTCATACAGGGTGCGCAGCTGGAACCGGTACCCAATCAAGTCCTTGATTGCCTCTTCCACCTGGGCGCACTCCTCATCGATCCGGACGCATTCATCCTGGCATTCCTGGTAGAACTCCTTGGCTGTACCCGCGCAGCGGGGCAGCATCATGGGCGCAAAATCGTACCGAGCCAGGATCTCCTGGGCTGTTTCCACAGCATCCCGGGGCAAAATCACCACGATCCGCACCCGGTCCCGATCCCGAGCTACCTCGATCCAGCAGCTTTCGGGAACGGCATCTTCCAGCTGGGAAGCTGCCTCTGCTTCTCCCCGCAGACTGATGCTGCCGATCAATAGGCGCACCCAGTTCGTTTCCCGCGGAGCATCCAGGGGGATGTCCAGGTTCAACCAGGGCTCCACCTGCTCCATATTGGTCTGTAATCTGCCCCTCCTATTGTTCAGTTCCGTCAGGGCATCATCTAGTTTGCGACATTGTCGATAAATCTCCCCGTAGTCGAACCCATCGCCGGTCCTGTCCAGCTCTTCCAAGTCGATGGGAACCTTAGAGCCGGCAAACTGTTCGATCAGGGTCCTGGGGGGAGGGAAGTGACGATCTAAAAAATCGAGTACATAACGGACTTCTCCCAGTTTGTCTTCCAAGGGGAGGAGCTCATCCCCAGGGTTTTCCTTAGCTACCTTGGGACCTTCCTCCAGATCCTTCGGGTCTAATTCCTGAATCTCGACAACGCCAAGCCTTTGCAATTCGTCAAGAAGCTCTTCCCGTTCGCTGCGATGAGCCGCGACCAGGAGGCGTTTCATTTGTGCTACTGCCATGGATTGCTCACAACCTTTTCCAAGAGAAGTTGCATTGCCTTCTCCTTGCGGGCAGCGGCCATCTTGTGGAGCCTTGCAATTTCTTGGCTCCCCTCTTTCTTTAGGGAATCCACCTTCGCCAAGGCTTCCTTTTCCGCCTGGGCAATAAGGGCTTGGGCTTCTTTTTCCGCCCGGGCCAGCTGCTCCCGCACCTCTTTGTCTGCGTCCCTTTCCGCCTCCTTGATTAGGTCCTCGGCCTCCTTTCTGGCGGTGCGGATAATCTCCTCCGCCTGTTTTTCAGTGCCTTCGATTTCCCGCAGGATCTCGATCGCCAGGGTCATCACCTCCCACGTCAAAATCCCCACGACAAGTGTGCAATTTTTCACTTTCAGGTTATTTATGACTTCACCGCCGTTTAAAATCGGCGGTTCTTCCCCATATTCGCCATCCCCCT
>JAAZLZ010000163.1 GCA_012799075.1 Bacillota bacterium | reverse complement strand
TCTCCCCCGGCCTTATTCATACCATTATTGGCCCTTCCGGTTCGGGAAAAAGCACCCTGCTCCTTTTGTTGAACCGCCTGATCGACCCTAGCGCCGGTGACATTTACCTGGATGGGCAAAACATCACCTCCCTGGATGTAATTGAACTGAGGCGGCGGGTTGGGCTCGTCTTCCAGCAGCCGATCCTTTTTCCGGGCACCGTGGAGATGAACGTGGCTTACGGTCCGTCCCTGCAGGGCGGCCCGGCCGATGGGGAGCCGGCCCGTCTATTGGACTTGGTGGGCTTGGAGAGTTCCTTTTTGACTAGGGATGCTGCGACCTTATCCGGCGGCGAGGGCCAAAGGGCGGCCATCGCCCGGGCCTTGGCCAATCATCCCCAGGTGCTGCTCCTCGATGAGCCGACCTCAGCCCTCGATGCCCGAGCCACAGAGCAGATTGAAAGCCTCATTTGGGACTTGAACGGACATCTAGGGCTGACGGTGCTATGGGTCACCCATGACTTAGAACAGGCAAGAAGGATTGGACATCATACACTGCTTTTGGCCTACGGGCAGAAAGTGGAGGATGGGGACACCCAGCAGCTCTTCACCAACCCCCAGGAGCGGGCGACCCTTCTTTTCCTTGAGAAGCAGCTAGAGGAGGCAGACAATGAGCATACTGGCGATGATAACGGCTTTTAGTCTGGTCCTGGTAGCCCTGGCCGTATGCCGCCGTCAGGGATTGGGGCTGGAGAGGGACATCTTAGTTGGCGCCGGCAGGGCCACCTGCCAGCTGCTCGCGATGGGACTGGTTCTCCGTTACATTTTTGCCCTGGATGATTGGCGCTGGACGACGGCGATGCTCGCGGGAATGATCACCATCGCCGGCGCCAATGCCGCCAGGCGGGGTGAGGGAATACCAAAGGCCCGGGCCATAGCTACCTTCGGCATCGGCCTTGGGGCCGGGGCAACCCTTCTGATTCTACTGCTTCTTGCCATTATTACTTACCGGCCTTCCGACGTCATTCCGATCAGCGGGATGATCGTGGGCAACGCGATGGTGGCCTCGGGGCTGGTGCTAGACCGCCTGCGGGGTGAAATGGAGAGCAGGCAAAGGGAGATCCTCCAGGCCTTGGCCCTGGGAGCCACCGGCCGACAGGCGGTGGACTCCATCTTGAAGGCATCCATCAAGGCGGGGATGATCCCGACGATCGACTGGATGCGCACCCTGGGGATTGTCCAGCTCCCAGGAATGATGACGGGCCTCATCCTGGCCGGGGTGAGCCCCCTGGAAGCTGTGCGCTACCAGGTGGTAGTCGCCTTCATGCTGACGAGTGCGGTAGTCCTGTCCTCTGTGACGGTGGGGCTCCTTAGCTGCCGGCAGCTGTTTACTCCATGTCATCAGCTGCGGGGGCTTGCCTCCTCCGGCAGGTAAAGCTTTAGCGTCTAGCGTCGATAGAGAGGATAAGGGGCTGGGTCGGCGGCCCCGAAACGACTATTTCCCAAATGCTTCAAAAAACTTGCATAAACAAGCTATAAGGCGCATGCTAGCTAATAGCAAATGTTTCCAGCAAATGGCGGCCTGTGCCAAACCAGCGACCCTGTGGTATGATTACAGAAAGGCGAGCTCAGGACCCAGGGAGGGCAAAGATGAAAGAAGCCAAGTCCCATGTGTATGCCTACTACATAGGGAATGCACATCTGGTCCTTAAGGTTTGGCAATTCATTGGTGAGTCCGTCCACCGGCCCGTATGGCTGTACCCAATGGTGTCCCCAAAGGCTTTAGCCCTATTGAAGGCAGTCGTCCGCAAGAACCTAGAAGGAAGGGGCCTCATCCTCCGGGAGCTGGACCTGTTCAGCCCGGACCTTCTCTGGCGGGAAGAGGGCGCGTCCCACCTCAAGCGGCGCCTCGCGGGTCTTATGTGGCAGGCCCGCAAGGAAGGGGCCGAGCGGGTTTGCCTGGTCATCGACGTGCAGCATCAAATTGAGAAGCACGGCCTTGGCAACACCGCCCTGCTCAAATGGGAAAGGTGCTACCATGAAGCATGTAGAGGTGTGGGGCTGGAAACTTTGTGTTTGTATGAAGCCCAGTGGGCCATGACACAGTACAAGACTATTGGACCGATTGCTCAAATTCATGATAGAATGTTAGCTGAAATGCTAGGACAGGAGTGAACGGCGGATCATGTCCAAAGTGGAGCTGGATGCCCTTGCATCCCAATTGGGAGACCTCTTTAGGGAAACCGGGTATGCCATCACCCCCGAAGTCGTAGAGATGGCCCGACAGATGGATGGGATCATTGCGCAAGAACTCGGCAACGGGACCACGGAGAAAGGCTCCTCAACGAGGGCCTAATCTGTCACCGAAGTTCTCGACCCGCCTTCTGCAAACCCCGAAGACCTTTTAAGGCTGAATTTCATGCCGATTCCCCGGCATTTGCAGTCCATTCCCCGATCAGGCTGGTTCCTATCCTGCGGGATTGCTCCTCAAGGGAGCAGAAGTGTCCAAATGAATTCTGTCTGGCAAAAAAGAGTTTTCAAGTAAATTTGTCGTCATAGGAGGGATTTGCCCATGGGGTGCGAATACATAGCGTATATTTATTCCTAAGCCCAAAAATAGGAAAAGGAGGATAAGTACATGTCAGAACCTAGGATCATGGACCAAAAAGTTGGCGCAGCTAGGGAGAACTGGGCCTCGCAGGTGGGGTTCATTTTAGCCGCCGCCGGGTCCGCAATTGGTTTGGGGAACATCTGGCGCTTCCCCTACTTGACTGGAACTAACGGAGGAGCCGCATTTGTAGTCCTTTATTTGGCAGCAATCATCTTCATTGGCTATCCTATTATGGTCGCAGAAATGGCCATCGGCCGCAAGTCCCAGCGCAACGCGTACGGGGCCTTTGCCGCCCTCGCCCCGGGGACCGGTTGGCGGTGGGTGGGTGGCTTAGGGGTGCTGACGGGCTTTGTGATCTTGTCTTACTATTCCGTTGTCGGTGGTTGGGGGATTTCCTACATTTTCAAGACACTAGTTGGAATGCTTCCCAAGGGCACAGACTTCGCCGGGGCCTTTGTCGGCCACATTGGCGCGACGTGGGAGCCGATCTTCTGGCACGCCGTCTTCATGGGTTTGACGACAGCCATCATCGCGGCGGGAGTCGTCAAGGGCATCCAGCGCTGGTCCGAAATTCTCATGCCCATGCTGGCGGTGAGCTTGTTCATCTTGGTGATCCGCTCGGTTACCTTGCCGGGAGCCATGGCGGGCCTCTCCTTCTATCTTAAACCCGACTTCAGCACCATCACAGCTAAGACCCTCTTGGATGCGGTCTCCCAGGCCTTCTTTAGCCTGAGCTTGGGCATGGGCTGCATGATCACCTATGGAAGCTATGTATCGTCCAAGGAGGACCTCACCCGAAGCGCTGCCTACGTAGTCGGCCTGGATACCCTGGCGGCCTTTGTCGCTGGGCTTGCCATTCTTCCGGCCGTGTTTGCCCTGGGCTTCGAACCGGGGGCAGGCGCGGGCTTGACTTTCATCACCCTGCCCGCGGTCTTTGCCGAAATGCCCCTAGGCGCATTTTTCGGCGTCGTCTTCTTTTTCCTGTTGAGCATCGCCGCCTTGACATCGGCAATTTCCCTTCTGGAAGTAGTCGTTGCCTGGCTGGTGGATGAGAAGGGCTGGAGTCGGCCGCGAGCCGCCCTGTTGACGGGGACGGTGTGCTTCCTCTTTGGGCTGCCGACAACCCTCGGCTATGGTGCACTGAGCGGTGTGACTTTCCTGGGGATGGACCTGCTCGATACCTATGACTGGATTGCCAACTCCATCTTCCTGCCCCTGGGCGGTTTGCTCACGGCCATCTTTGCCGGTTATGTCTGGGGCACCAAAAACGTCGCCGCGGAAGCCAACAAGGGCAGCAGCGGCATGGCCGTCGGCGAGTGGTGGGCATTCCTGATCCGCTATGTGGTGCCCATCGCCATCGGCATTATCATGATCTCAGGGATCTATCAGCGGATTGCTGGCTGATTGACCTAAGTGTCTAAAGGACCGTAGGTTCTCCTACGGTCCTTTCCATGTCAACAAGGAATGGACCGCCAAGGGGTGAATATATGATCAGAGCTTGATGAAGGGGGAAGGTCGATGGTTACAACGGCACAAGCCCTTGCCCAGACCCTCAAGGCTTGGGGTGTGAAGCGGGTCTTTGGCGTGCCCGGAGGCTCGGTCCTCACGGTTCTAGAGGCCCTTAATCAAGAAGG
Organism: Bacillota bacterium; assembly: GCA_012799075.1. Classification (GTDB taxonomy): domain Bacteria; phylum Bacillota; class Limnochordia; order JAAZLZ01; family JAAZLZ01; genus JAAZLZ01. The sequence continues at coordinate 9,763 of JAAZLZ010000163.1, read as the reverse complement.
GATCGAATTTGTTCTGGTCAAACACGAAAACAACGGGGCCTTGATGGCCTCCGCCCATGCCCAGCTGACCGGCAGCCCCGGGGTGTGCCTGGCTACGGGGGGGCCGGGAACCATCAATTTGATCAACGGTCTTACCCATGCCTACTTGGATCGGGCGCCCTTGCTGGTGATCACCGGTCAGTTCTCAGAAAGCACCATTCCTCTGATTACCCATCAGCGCCTAGATCAACGGCAGCTGCTGGCGCCCGTTGTTAAGTGGTCCGCCCAAGTGGATGGCAAGAACGTCCACGGCGTCATCGAAAAAGCCCTGCGGATCGCCGTCAGCCAACGTCCGGGCCCTGTCCATGTGGACCTGGCCGGCGATGTGGCGGCAAGCCCCGTCAAAGGCACTTTTAGCCATGGCAAGTATTCCGTCCAATCCCCCGGAGGGCCTGCCGATCCGGCAGAGTGCCAACGGGCATCAGAGCTACTCCAAAAGTCCAAGCGCCCTGTGATCCTGGCCGGACTTGGCGTCCTTTGGGACAAAGCCCATGATGCTCTCCTCGAGCTTGTCGACAAGCTCAAGTGTCCCGTCATGGTCACCCCCAAGGCCAAGGGGGTCATCCCCGCGGATCATCCCCAGTTCGCCGGTGTTTTTGGCCTGGGCATGGCGGTGGATGATCTTCTCCTTGATGTCCTTCGCCAAGGGGACTTGATCGTGACTGTGGGCTACGAGCCGGTGGAAGTGGTGGGAAGCTGGTATCGGCCGTGGCCCGAGGGTGCCCCGGTGATCCATATCGACGGCCTGCCCAACATCGACGGGTTCTACCGGGCGGAGGCGGAGCTGGTGGGCAATATCGGCTCGTCCCTAAAGGCCCTCCTGCCAAAGATCCACCCCTCCTCCGGAGACTGGCAGGGACGGGCTGGGCTCCTCCGGCGGGAGCTAAGGCAGCGCTTCGAAGAAAGCATCCCCAGCTCCCCGACAGGGGTGTCCCCATATGAACTCATCCTTGCCCTTGGCCAGGCCCTGCCCCGGGAGACCTTGGTGACTTGTGATGTGGGGGCCCATAAGATCCTGTCTTCCCAGGTCTGGCCCACCTTCGAGCCGGGGGCTTTCCTGGTCTCCAACGGCCTTTCCACCATGGGCTTTTCCCTGCCGGCGGCCATAGCCGCCAAGCTGCACGACCCCCAACGGCCCCTTGTCTGCCTAACCGGGGATGGGGGCTTAGGGATGGTCCTCGGTGAGCTGGAGACAGCGGTTCGTTTGGGCCTTGGCTTTCCCATCATCCTCTTTGTCGATGGCAGCCTCAGCTTGATTAAGGTAAAGCAGGAGGAAAAGGAGTATGCACCCCTAGGCGTTGATTTCGGCACCCCCGACTGGGCTGGGATCGCAAGCTCCTTCGGGGCCCGGGGGGTCAAGGCCGACTCCATCGAAACCTGCCTCAAGGAGACACTTGATGCCATAGACGGGCAAAGGCTGACCTTGATCGAGGCCAAGATCGATCCTAGGGAGTATCGTAAGCAGATGTAATGGCCGTTCCTACCACCTGGGGATTAAGGGGAGGCATGGCCAGGTGAAGGATCTGTTTTTCCTCAAGATAAAAGCCTCCCCTATTAAGGAACTCCAATGTCGGCCGGTTGCACCGGCAGCCGGCAAGGAGCTGCCACAGGGGCGATGATAGGTCCTGGATCCGCTGCTCCCAACGGGCCTCGGCGCGGATGTGCTCCAAGAAAAGAAATTTCCCTGGGCTTCTAAGGACCCGTCGGATCTCGCCGATGGTCCGCCTGGGGTCCTCCACGCTGCAAAGGACGAAAGTTGCCACCACCGTATCAAAGGAATTGTCAGGAAAAGGCAGGTTTTCCCCACGCCCTTCCACCCACCTAGCCCCGGGAAACTTACCTTTGCCCCGGTTCCGGTAAGCAGGATCGGGTTCCAGGAGAACCACCCGGATCCCGGGTGGATAATGGGGAAGATTGGCCCCCGTCCCCGCCCCGATTTCCAGCACTCGCCCTGTTGCCTTTCTTAAAAGCCCCCTTCGCAGCTTCCCCAACACGGCCCTTTCCGCGGGCCCCATCAACAGATCATACATAGACATGCCCCCCTTTGGGATTTTTCCCTGGCGGAGGAATTTCCCCTCCAGGGCCCGGCGAGAATACTTGTTGACAGGCCGTGGGGAAAGTAGTATTCTGGATCTGCAATACCCCTACGGGGTAGGGGTATATTGGAGGGAGGTCTGAACATGGAAAAGCAACAGCGCATCACCCTGGCCATCGAAGGGATGAGCTGCGCCAGCTGCGCCCAAAGGCTGGCCAAGGTCCTAGGAGAGCTGCCGGGGGTTGGGGAGGCCCAGGTCAATTTCGCCGCGGAGAAGGCCTATGTGAACTACGATCCAAGGGCCATCGATGAAGATGCCCTCAAGGCCGCGGTGGCCGATGCCGGCTATAAAGTCAAGGAGACTGCCCCCTTGCAGCTGACCTTTCCCATTCAGGGGATGACCTGCGCCAGCTGTGCGGCCCATGTGGAGCGGGCCCTCGGGCGCGTCGAGGGTGTCGAAAAGGCTTCGGTCAATTTCGCGGCCGGCAAGGCAGCGGTCAAGCTTGCGGGGGAAGTGGATGTGGACCTCCTTCGACGGGCAGTTGCCGATGCAGGCTACGAAATGATTGTCGATGTGGAAGTTCCCGATGATGATTCGGTCCAGCGGGCCTTTCGCCGGATGCGGGGTGCGGCCCTGCCCACGATCCTGGTCATGCTCTTGATGCTTTGGCATATGTTCATCGGACCTGTTCCCCATTACGAAGTGCTCACAGTCCTCCTTAGCTTTCCCGTAGTCTTTTTCTGGGGCTGGGAGACCCACCGGGCATCCTGGCGGGCCCTGCGGGGGGGCAGCCCGAGCATGGACGTTTTGATCACCATGGGCACCATTCCGCCCTTCTTGATGGGCCTAGCGGCCTTTTGGTATCCCGGCACCACCTTCGTTGAAATGGCCGCGGCTATCATGACCTTCCACCTGGTCGGCCGCTACCTGGAAGCCCGGGCCAAGGGAAAGGCCTCCCAGGCCATCAAAAAGCTCTTGCAGCTGGAGGCCAAGACCGCCCGCATCCTCGTCGGAGATGAAGAGAAGGAAGTGCCTATTCACCAAGTGGCCGTTGGGGACATAATGGTCATCCGTCCCGGGGAGAAGATCCCCACCGACGGGGTGGTCATCGGCGGGGAAAGCACCGTCGATGAATCCATGGCCACCGGCGAGTCCATGCCGGTTGTAAAGACCATCGGGGATGATGTCATCGGCGCCACCATCAACAAGATGGGCATGCTCAAGGTGCGGGCGACGAAGGTGGGCAAAGACACCTTCCTGGCCCAGGTGGTCAAAATGGTGGAGGAAAGCCAGGGGAGCAAGGTCCCCATCCAGGAATTCGCCGACAAGGTCACCGGCATTTTCGTCCCGGTGGTCATCGGGGCGGCCTTCACCACCATCCTGCTATGGATCGTTTTCCCGGACTTCTTCCTGTCCATCCTCACCTGGGGGGCAAGGTATTTCCCCTGGATTGTGTCCAACCAGCCCCCCTTCATCCGGGCCATCTACGCAGGCATCGCGGTTTTGGTCATCTCCTGCCCCTGCGCCTTGGGGCTGGCCACGCCAACGGCCTTGATGGTGGGGACTGGCATCGGCGCGGAGAAGGGCGTCCTAATTCGAAACGGTGAAGCCATCCAGACCCTCAAGGATGCGGCCTGGATCGTTTTCGATAAGACGGGCACCATCACCAAAGGGCGTCCCGAGGTGACCGACGTAGTCCCCTACGGCGATTTCACCTTGGAGGAGACATTATCCCTAGCCGCGGCGGTGGAAGGCTCCTCGGAGCACCCCTTAGGCCAGGCCATCGTGGAGGCGGCAAGGCAAAAGGGCCTCTCCATCAAGGAAGCCGCCAAGTTCACCGCGGCAGTCGGCCGGGGCGTTTCCGGGCAGGTAAATGGCCGAAGGATCCTAGTTGGGAGCAGGACCTTCCTTGCCGAGGGGAGCATTGACTACTCACCCCTCGATGAGTCCATGGAAAGCTTAGAAGATCAAGGGAAGACCGCCATGCTCATCGCGGTTGACGGGCAGCTCGCCGGGGTGATTGCCGTTGCCGATACCTTGAAAGATGAGTCCATCCGGGCTATTAGCGAACTTAAAGACATGGGCCTTCGCACCGCGATGATCACCGGGGACAACAAGCGCACCGCCAGGGCCATTGCCGACCAGGTGGGGATCGACCACGTTCTTGCCGAAGTCCTGCCCGAGGGGAAGGTTGCCGAAATCCAACGGCTCCAGGAGCAGGGGACGGTGGCCATGGTGGGGGACGGCATCAACGATGCGCCGGCCCTAAAACAAGCAAACGTCGGCCTGGCCATTGGCACCGGCACCGATATCGCCATTGAAGCGGCCGACATCATCCTCGTCCGGGGGGATCTGGGCGGGGTGGTAACGGCCATCAAGCTTTCCCGGGGGACCTTCCGCAAGATCCGCCAGAACTACTTTTGGGCCTGGATCTACAATGCCATCGCCATTCCCGTTGCCGCCATCGGCCTTCTCCACCCGATGATCGGGGAGATGGCCATGGCCTTCAGCTCCCTGAATGTGATCTACAACTCCCTTCGGCTCCGCAAGTACGATGTGGATCCTGCCTATCGATAAGGCCGGGTTTGCCCGGCCTTATCCTATAGCTTAAAGGAGCCTTCCACCTGGTCCCTTAATTCCTCGGCGAGTCGACTGACCCGATAGGCCTGATCGGCCAGCTGGGCGGTGGAGGATGCCTGCTCTTCCGAAGCGCCGGCGATCTCCTCGCCGCCGGCGGCGATTTCCTCGGCCGCCTCAGCCACCTGCTGGATCTGGTTGATCAGCTGGTCGATGCTCCTTTGCATCGAGGCGAAGACCCGACTTATTTCATCCACAACCCCTATCCCTTCATCCACCCGGAGGGCCCCGTCCTTAGCTTGGACCACGGCCTCTTCCGTATTGGACTGGATGATGCGGACCAGCTCGGTGATCTCCAGGGCCGCCTGCCCGGACTCTTCGGCAAGTTTGCGGACCTCCTCGGCTACTACCGCAAAACCCCGGCCGTGGACGCCGGCCCTGGCCGCCTCAATAGCCGCATTCAAAGCGAGGAGGTTTGTCTGATCGGCAATGTTTGTGATCAAGGCCAGCATCCGGCCGATTTCCTGGGAATGCTCCCCCAGATCGATGATCCTGCTTGACAGGTCCTCCACCACATCGCCGATCCCTTTGATGGTACCCACAGCCCCCTTAATCTGCTCTGCGCCTCTAGCGGACTGATCTTTGACCCCTTCGGCGGACCTTGCCGCCCCTTGGGCGCCGCTGCTCACCTGGTGGACCGCACCGGCGAACTGATTGGTGGTGCTGGCTACCTCTTGGATGGAGGCGCTCAGCTCCTCCGTCGTTGCCGCCATCTCCTGGGCGGCATCGGAAGTGGCCGCGACGTTTTCCCTGATGTTTGCCACCAGGCCGCGGAGGTTCTGGACCATGCGGCTGCCGCTGGCCATCATCCGGCCGATCTCATCCTCCCGGGCAAACTTAAGTATCTGGGTCAGATTCCCCTCGGCTAGTCCCTCCATCATCGCGGCCAGCTCCCGGATGGGCCGGGTAAAGCTCCTGGCAACCAAAGAGGTCGCCATAAAGCCCCCGATGAGGATGATGGCTAGGAACAAGGCCAGGGAGTCTCGCAGGGAAATCGAACCGGCAAAGGCTTCGGCAACATCGATCTTGATCAGAAGCCCAACGGGTCTTCCCCCCATCTTGATGACCTTCCGGCTGGTAAAGACAGGGGTTCCCCAGCTATCGATGAACTGTCCCTGGGACTGGTGGCCATAATCGCCCCTGGCTACATACTGGAGCAGATCCCTGACCCCGGCGGTGTCGACCTTGTTCTTAAGGGCCGAAAGCCCAACCCTTTCCCGGTTGGTCAGGAGCATCCCATCATCCCTCAGCAAGAAGGCTTCCGCGGACTTGCCAAGGCCTTCGAGTCCTTCCTGGACTAGACCATCGATGGCATCTTGGCCTAGGACTAGATTCAACGTTCCCAACAGGGCCCCGGTTGATCCTTCCTTGACGGGACAAGCTAGGACCATGGTGTTTCGGTGGACAACGTCGGAGTAGAAAAGATCCGACCAGGTCATCCGGCCGGCCAGGGCCCCTTGGAGATAATCCCGGGCGCGAAGATTCGTTCCGATGATCCCCCGGTCCGATGCATGGACGACGGCGCCGAAAGGATCGGTGATGAAGAGAAGATCGTAGTTGAAGTGTTCGACCGCTTCGGCAAACAAAGCATCGATATCCGAGGCGCTTCCTGCCTCCCCGAGGGTCTGATGCACCTCGGCAGATGCGGCTAGGACCTTGGCGTTTGCCTCATGCTGGCGAAAGAAGTCCTCGAGCCTGGCCGATGTGGTATCTAAGAACAAATTGTGGGTTTGGAAGGTCTGCTCCCTGAGGAGCTTGTTGGCGGTGTAGTAGCTGTAGGTGCCAACAAGGCCAATCGGCAAAATGCTGACCAATAGGAATACCAACAGCAGCCTGATTCTAATGCTCATCCGGTTAAACAAAGACTGCCCCCTCCTTGGAACGGCCATATTCGCCTATCATATTAGCACAAGACTTATTCCCGCGGCAACTCCTGGGCCCGGTATCCGGCCTTGTTGATGGTTTGGGCGATCTCGTCCGGATTTGTCCTTTGGGGGTCGAAGCTGACAGTGACCTTTCTGGCCGATAGATCCACCTGGGCCTTTGCTACCCCGCCTAGCTTTGCCAAGGCCTTCTCTACAGATCGCGCGCAGCCCACACAGCTCATTCCAAAAACGGTCAAGGTGATGGATGCCATTCTGCTTCCTCCCGTATCTTTTCCCTTATTGTTGGCAACTATGGAACAGGGTCATTCTGCAAGACTCAAATTTGACCACAAGGAATAGCAGGTCCAATCACGAAAACCCTTATGAACGAAAGGAGACTTGACCATGAAGCCGATTCGCGTGCTCGGGCTTGCCTTGCTGCTGCTAACGCTGACCACATCGTGCACCGCGGGCAAGCTCAAGGTGGTAACTAGCATCAACGTCTTAGAAGATTTGGCCCGGCAAGTGGGCGGGGAGGAAGTCAAAGTCCAGTCCCTAGTCACCGGCCTGGAAACCCCCCATACCTTTGAGGTGCGGCCCAGTCACATGCGGGCCCTGGCCGAGGCGGATCTGGTGGTCATCCTGGGGCAGGGGCTCGAGCCTTGGGTTGAAGACATCATCGCTGGTTTGGGCAAGGAGGTGCCCATCTTAGAGGTGGGCCAGGGCCTAGAGGTCCTGGAAGAAGACAACCCCCACCTTTGGCTGAGCCTTGGCAACGCCTTGGTGATGATTAGGGCCATCAGTCGGGCCCTGCAGGACCTTTGCCCCTCCCGGGCGGATTACTTTGCTGCCAACGAGCAAAGCTACAGCAAGAAGCTGCAGGATCTGCAAACGGACCTCAAGATGAAAGCTGCCGACCTAAGCGACAACCGGGTGGTTTCCTACCCCGCCTCCTATCCCTACTTGCTCCAAGAGATGGGCTTTGTCGAAGCTGCCCGGGGGGAGCTTCACCACGGCCAAGAGCCTTCGGCCAAGGGGATTATGGGGCTGGTTAATTTCATGCGGAAAGAACAGATCAAGGTGATCATCGCGGAAAAGCAGTTTTCCGATCGCCTGCCCCGGCTCATCGCGGCAGAAGCCGGGGCCCAAGTGGTTTATCTCACCCCCCTACTGGGAGGCCTGCCCGGCTCTGATGATTACCTGGGGATGATGAGGACCAACGTGGAGAGCCTCCTTGAGGCCCTAAAGCTGCCATGATCATCTATCCTTTTATGCTCAGGGCCCTGGCCGCGGCCCTCATCGTCGGCATCACCTGCTCAACGGTGGGCGTATTTGTCGTCCTCAACGGCCTTTCCTTCATCGGCGCGGGGATTGCCCACGCCGCCTTCGCCGGGGTGGCCCTGGCCTTCCTCCTCAGTTGGAATCCCTTTGCCTTGGGCCTTGCCTTCAGCCTGGGGGTGGCCTTGCTCATTGCCTGGGGACGAAAGAGAGCTCTCCAGCTCGATGCCTCCATCGGCATCCTCTTTGCCTTGACCATGGCCCTAGCCGTCCTATTCATCGGGTTGATGCGGCAGTACAACACGGAGCTCTTCAGTTATCTTTTCGGCAGCATTTTCGCCGTCGCTGCCTCGGAGCTTTGGGCCATGGCCATCGTCTCCCTCATCGCCCTGGCCTTGCTCATCTTGTTCTTCAAGGAATTTGAGTTCATGGCCTTTGATTTGGAGATGGCCCAGGCCACCGGGCTGCCGACGGACTTTCTCTTCGCTCTGCTCCTTTGCCTCATTGCCTTGACGGTGATGATCTCTCTAAAAGCCGTCGGCGAACTTCTAGTGGTGGCCTTCATCGTCATCCCCGCCTCGACGGCCCTCCAGCTCACCCATTCCCTGAAGAAGGCCATGGGGATCGCCGCAAGCCTCGGCGCGGCCGGAGCTGTCCTTGGACTTTTCCTTTCCTATGTGTTTGACATACCCTCCGGGTCTAGCATCGTCCTCATCCTAGCAACGCTTTTCATCATCGTCTCATTTGTTTCTCCCAGGCTTCCATCCCGGGATGAAGGACAATCTTCACCGCCAGGCTAACTTTCAAAGGAGAAAGGAGTTGGCGGCATGGATCTTTGGCAGCCCTTAGCAATTGCTGATCGCACCTTGCGGAATCGGATCGTGTTTCCCCCGGTGGTGACCAATCTAGCTGGCGGCAAGGGGGAGGTGACCGAAGAGCTAATCGCCCATTACAGCCGGATCGCCGCGGGCGGCGCGGGGCTGGTCATCGTTGAGGCCACCTACATTCACCCGGCCGGCAGGGCCTTTCCCTTCGGCCTGGGAGCCGACGAATCGGGGAAGCTGCCGGGCCTTCGCCGGCTTGCAGCAGCCATCAAAAAAGAAGGGGCCCTGGCGGGGATCCAGCTCTTTCACCCCGGCGCGCGGGCTAATCCCAATCTTACTGGGGTCTTGGGCCTTGGGCCTTCTAGCATCACCCTCATGCCAAAGCTCCCCTCCCGGGCCCTGACTAAAGATGAGATTCAAGACTTAACAAACACCTTCGGCAATGCAGTGGGGCTTGCCGTCCAGGCCGGTTTTGATCTTATCTGTCTGCATATGGCCCATGGGTTTTTACTAAGTGAGTTCCTCTCACCCCTGGCCAACCGGCGCCGGGATGAATACGGGGGGAGCACATCAAACAGGCTTCGCTTTCCCCTGGCCGTCCTCAAGGAGGCCCGAAGGCGGGCTCCAAATGCCCTCGTTTCCTGCCGGATCAGCGCCCATGAGGGCGAAGGGGGCATCATCCCCACCGAAGCGGCCCGGATCGCAAGCTCCCTGGCATCCCATGCCCACATCATCGATGTCTCCGCGGGCTGGCCGGGGGCAGCTATCGCAAGCGTCCCCCCTGCAGCCTTCCCGCCGGGCTGTTACTTGACATATGCAAGGATCGTCAAGGAGGCAGTGTCCATTCCCGTCATCGGGGTGGGGAGGATTACCGACCATCTGCTTGCCCAGCAAGCTCTATCGAAAGGGCAGGCGGATCTAATCGCCCTGGCCCGGGCCTTGCTTTGCGATCCCGATTTGCCCAACAAGGTGCGGGAAGGCCGACCTTACGAAGAATGTCAGAGCTGCTCGGGTTGTCACCGACTGCTCAACCGGGGAGGGAAGGTTCGCTGCGTCAGGACGAAAGCTCCCGGATCGCCCTGAG
>JAAZLZ010000162.1 GCA_012799075.1 Bacillota bacterium | reverse complement strand
GGCTTTGGCCGCCAGTCTGTTTGCCCATCTGCGGACCTTTGACCACCTGGATGTGGATGTGGTGGTGGTGGAAGGCATTAATCCCGTCGGGCTGGGACTGGCGGTGATGAACAGGCTGCGCAAAGCCGCCGGGTACAACATCGTTGAGGTTTGATCATGAAGCCCCCTGCTTGGCCGCTTTCACAAAGAGACCCTCATAACCGGTGTATCCGCACTGGAGGCATCTAATGTCCAGCTCCGGCCGGTCATTTCGCAGCACCACCGACATCGCATCGGCCTGGAACAGCTCCTCCCCCGTGTCCGGGTCCTTGCGGATTTCCCGGGACAGCTTGAAGATGACTTCAAAGGATGATCGGTTGCTGCGGCAGATGGGGCAAAGATAACGTTCGGCCAATGTTCTCCCTCCACCCTTAGGCTGTCCCGCAGGGACCTTTCCATACGGGGCTTTTTGGCCATCAGGCAGGAGAGTGGCGATTAAGCGGGAATGATTCATATGTCATCTCTGGTTCTGGGACATACTACATGCCAGGGAAAAATCAGCCAAGGGGGTCCGTCCTTGCCGAAGAAGGTGCTGGTGGTTTGCACGGGGAACACCTGTCGCAGCAGCATGGCCGCTGTCATTCTGGATGCTTTGCTCCGGTCTAGGGGGATTGCCGATGTGACGGTGGACTCCGCGGGCGTTGGAGCCTTTCCCGGGCAGCCCGCATCCGAGGAAGCCCAAAGGGTCATGGAGGAGCTGGGGCTGGATCTTAAAGAGCACCGGGCCAAGCGCCTGACGGAAGATTTAGCATCCCGGTCTGATCTCATCCTGACGATGACCTCGGCCCACAAAAGGGCCGTGCAGGCTCTGACGAAGGATGTTTCGGTGTTTACCCTGGGGGAGTTTGCTGGCGGAAATGAAGAACTAGCCGATCCTTTCGGGCAGGGAATCGATGCCTACCGCAGCTCGGCAGCAAAGATTCATGAGCTCTTGGTGAAAGCATTGGACCGGCTGGACAATTTCTGGAAAGGGGGAGAAGGATGAAAGTTGCACTGGGAAGCGACCATGCCGGCTTTGCGATGAAAGGGGCCCTGGGGGCCATCCTGGAGAGCTGGGGGCATGAGGTGGATGATCTGGGCGCGTACAGCGAAGAGTCCGTCGACTACCCTGATTTTGCAGCCAAAGTCGGCCGGGGCGTCGCCGCCGGCGACTATGAGGCGGGGATTCTCATCTGCGGCACCGGGCTGGGGATGACTATTGCGGCCAACAAGATCAAGGGCGTGCGGGCGGTAGTGGCCCATGACACCTTTTCCGCCCGGATGAGCAGGGCCCATAATAATGCCAATGTGTTGGCCCTGGGCGCCCGGGTCATCGGCGAAGGACTGGCCGAAGAGATCGTGAAGGTTTGGCTGTCCACCGAGTTTGAAGGGGGCCGGCATCAACGAAGGGTAGATAAGCTCACCCGATTGGAGGGGTGACCGGTAAATGGGCGCAGTGCACATCATCGATCATCCCCTGGTCCAGCACAAACTGACCTTCATCCGCAACAAGGGGACCGGTCCTAAGGATTTTCGCGAGCTGGTCAATGAGGTCTCC
>JAAZLZ010000161.1 GCA_012799075.1 Bacillota bacterium | reverse complement strand
GGGATCGCCCAGCACCTGGAAAGGGATTGGTACGCGTGGATGCACAATGCCTATGCCCGCGCCCTTGTTGGCAAGCTTGAACTGGGCGGAGCCATGGGAAGGGTTAGCAGGGACGGCATAGACGGGGCAAAACTGGCAACCCTCCGTTATCCGACTTCTTGGGGCCATGTCTGGTGGACTTATCAACATGTGGGGGAGCAGTGGCGGTCTTGGGCCAATTGGGAAGACCCCTATCGACGGGATCGACGGGGCTCGACGGTGGGGATTCGCTGGCACAATGACCGCTGGGGCCGACTCCTAATCGAGGCCAAGCGGCTTACAGACCTTTCCGGTGCTCAAAGCGATGAATGGACGTCCCTTGATTTTCTAGGGCGGAGGATTCTGGACTGGCGCTGGAAGGTGCGGCTTGAAGATCGGAATGGTCGGCATCGGCTAGAAACCGAAGCCTATCGTGGTCCCTGGAGCTGTGCCTTCGTTGCGGTCCAGCAGACTGATGGATGGGATCGCCGCGTCCGCCTGCGGGGGAAGATTCTTCCCTGGCTGTCGGCGACCATCGGGTTTCAGGAATTGGAAAGGCGCTGGCGGCTTCAGCTCGATGCCCAAGTGAAGGAATGGGTCTTGCGGGGGATCGGGAAGATCCGGCAAAGGGAAGACAGAAATCGTTATTACTATCTACGCGCCGAGCGGGAATTTGGACATAGGAAAGTGTTTCTTGAATTGGGACGTTACGATCGGGGTCGGCTTGATGCTTATTGGGTTCCTGAAAGAACAGCCAACTTGGGGTGGGAGATATCCTTTTGAAGGTTCTTGCATACACTTGAAGGGGGTGACGGGAATGCTTTATTCCGAGTTGGCTGGGAAAGAAATCATTAGCATCAACGAGGGGCTTCGCCTGGGGCTAGTCGATAGGGCGGATGCAATCATTGATACGGAGACGGGACGATTGACTGCACTGATTCTCCCCGTTCCCGGCACCCGCCGTCTTGAACGGAAAAGGTGGATGATGCTGCCGTGGCACGGTATCAAGAAGATCGGCGTGGACTTATTGATTGTTGATATGTCCCAGGCCCGGGAGGCCGGCAAGCCCTGATGCATAGCTGCCCCTTTGCTGGGCAAAATAGTGGCGGGAATTCACTACCAGGAAGGGGGACTGGCTCATTTATGGGAAAAGTACTGGCGACCTTTAGTTCCCGCAATCAGGCGGAAGAAGCGGTTGGCGCCATGCGGGATAAAGGTTTTAACCCAGAAGAGATCTCCATTGTGGCCAAGAGCATGGGCAAGAAAGGCCGCGGAGACATGGAAGCAGGAGGACAGATGGGAGCTGCTGACGTCTCCGAGGGAACCACGTGGGGAGGAGCCCTCGGTGGATTGACCGGCTTGCTTGCTGGTGCGGGCGCCCTAGCTATTCCTGGCATCGGTCCCATTATTGCCGCTGGGCCCTTGGCCGCAACCCTTTCGGGGGCGGTGGCCGGTGGGGTGGCCGGGGGTCTTATCGACCTTGGCATCCCCGAAGACCGGGGTCGGTATTACGAGGAAGAGGTTAAGCGGGGCAAGATCCTGGCGGTGATCGAGTCCGATGATGACAACAAGCTGGAAGACGCCGTGGATGTGTTAAGGGAGTATGGAGCAAACGACGTAGAAACCCACTAGGAATACCTGTAAGCAGAGGCAAAAAGGCCGTTTGACGGTCTTTTTGCGCGTCAGGGACCGTTGCTTGACAGGCAGTATCTTTTGTAGGAAAATGGATGCAACAAATAGGTAGTTGCCATTTCCTTGCTTGGAAGAGGAGGATACCAAGTGCCAATTAGGGTGGTTGTCAGCGGCGCCGGGGGTCGGATGGGTCGACATGTTCTAAAAGAAATAATCAATGCGGCGGATTTGGAGTTGGTGGGGGGAGTTGATCCTGCCCACCTCGGGGAAGACCTCGGCATTCTCGCTGGAATGAGCCCTTTGGGAATATCTGTGCAGAAGGATCTTGGTACCACGTTAAGGGCAAACAAGGCAGATGTCTTGGTTGATTTTACAACACCCATGGTAGCCTTTGATAATATCGTTACTGCCATCGAATGCGGGGTCCGGCCAGTAGTTGGCACGACGGGGATGGGTCAGGCGGAGCTGGAGCGGATCCGGGAGCTATGCAAAGCTCGGGACCTGGGTTGCTTAATTGCCCCGAATTTTGCCCTGGGGGCCGTACTGATGATGCACCTGTGCAAAATAGCTTCTCCTTATTTCCATCAGGTGGAAATCATTGAGCTCCATCATGACCGAAAAGTTGACGCGCCCTCCGGCACCGCCATCAAAACTGCGGAGATGATTCTCAGTAATCGGCCGGGTGGCGACGATAGTGACGAACAACAAGATTTTGTTGAGAAGGTGAAAGGCGCGCGGGGGGGCAACTTTAGCGGTGTTCAGATTCACAGTGTTCGTCTTCCCGGACTTGTTGCCCACCAGGAAGTCATCTTCGGCTTGGAGGGACAGACTGTCACCATCCGCCATGATTCCTTCAGCCGCGACTCCTTCATGCCGGGCGTGTTGCTTGGCATTCGCCGGGTTGGTGAAATCAAGGGGGTGATGTATGGTCTGGAAGGGCTGCTCTTTGCGGATTAGCCGGGACAAGCACTCCCCACTGCCCGACGTCATATACTGAAACGAAGCTAGTCTGGTCGTTTGGCAGGAGGAGGAGAAGCAATGGCTGGGCGACTCATGGGAGTCCGCATCGCCCTTTTAGGTGGCGATGGTAGGGAGATTGAACTGCTGCGAGGTCTGGCGGCTGAGGGGGCAACGGTAACGGCGGTCTCCTATCCCCAGGAGTCCCTCCCCCCAGGGGATGCGGAAGCAGTAAGTGATCCCCTTGATGGGGTGGAAGGTGTCGATGTCGTTATTGCCCCCATGAGCAACACCGACCAAGATGGCTGGATTAAGTCGTATCCCCTACCTGGAGCGCGTATTTGTTTGAATGATGAATTGTGCAGTCGCCTGGCTCCGGGCACACCGCTCTTGATCGGCATGGCTAAGCCCATCGTCAAGGAGTTGGCCTGCCGGTATCAGCTGCGGCTGGTGGAGACGGCCGAGGATGACGAAATTGCCATCCTAAACTCTATCCCTACCGCGGAAGGTGCCGTTCAATTGGCCATGGAGCGCTTGCCCGTGACCATCCACGGCAGCACCTGTGTGGTGGTCGGCTTCGGTCGTTGCGGGGTCACCCTGGGACGGTTATTAGCCGCGATGGGGGCCGAAGTGGTGATTGTTGCCCGCAACCCTGTCCAGTTGGCCCGGGCCCGGGAGATGTGCCTGGAATCCCGGAATTTGACTGAACTGTCCGAAGTAGCCACGAAGGCTCAAGTAGTCTTCAATACCGTTCCCCACCTGGTGATCACCGAGAAGGTCTTGGCGGTACTTCCCAAGGGGGCATTGGTGATTGATTTGGCCTCCCACCCTGGGGGAACCGACTTTGCCGCCGCACAGCACCTGGGCATAGAAGCAGAGTTGGCTCTGGGGCTCCCGGGGAAGGTGGCACCCCTATCCGCCGGTAGGATACTGGCCGAGACTTATCCTGACTTGATCCTCCGCTTGCTGGGCGATAAGACTGGCGAACGTTAAGGGGGGATTCACTGTGGATCTGACGAATGTAAGGGTCGGATTCGCGATGACAGGATCCTATTGTACGTTCGCTGAAGTCATGCCCCAAGTCGAAGCCTTAGTTGCAGCGGGTGCCGACGTGATTCCCATCATTTCCACTGAAGTGGCCCAGGTAGACACTCGATTTGGTACAGCGGACCATTGGTGGGGACTGCTTAAGAAGTTGACTGGCAAAGAGCCTGTTAGTACCATCGTTGACTCGGAACCCATCGGACCGAAAGGGCTATTGGACGTATTAGTCATTGCCCCTTGCACTGGCAACACGCTAAGCAAGTTGGCCAATGCTATTACCGATTCCCCTGTGTTGATGGCCGCCAAGGCCCATTTGCGCAACAACCGACCGGTAGTAGTGGCGATTTCCACCAATGATGGACTTGGGGCTAATGCCAGGAATCTGGGCGTTTTGCTAAATGCCCGGAATATCTATATGGTTCCCTTTGGGCAGGATAACCCTACGGGCAAGGCTTGTTCGCTTGTTGCGAATATGAAATTGATTATCCCTACCATAGTGGAGGCCCTGCAAGGGAAGCAGATTCAACCGATCCTTATCCAATACAGGCCTTGAGCGAACGAAATATGTCAAAAGAGGAGACATCGGTCAGTGGGTAGTTACAATGTGGCTGTCTTAGGTGCAACCGGAGTTGTAGGTCAAGAATTAGTACAGATCCTCATGGAAAGACGTTTTCCCATCGGGAAGCTGCGGCTGTTGGCTTCTGCCCGTTCCGCAGGGCGAGAGTTAGACGTGGATGGGGAGAAGATGGTCATTGAAGAGGTCACCCACCAGTCCTTTGCCGGGGTTGATCTTGCCTTTTTCACCGCGGGTGCAAGTGTGAGCAGAGAGTTTGTGGATGCTGCGCGGGAAGCTGGGACGGTAGTCATCGACAACACCAGCGCTTTTCGCATGGATCCTTCGGTTCCCCTGGTGGTGCCTGAGGTAAATGCCAGGGACATCCACAAGCATGAGGGCGTCATTGCCAATCCAAACTGTTCGACCATCATCATGGTGGTTCCCTTAAAGCCCCTTCACGATCGGGCTCAGATAAAGCGGATAGTGGTATCAACTTATCAAGCGGTTTCCGGAGCGGGGGTTGCCGCGATGGATGAACTAGTCGAACAGGTTAAGTCCTACGCCGAGGGACGCCCCTTGGAAGCAAAGGTCCTGCCCTATGGGAGTGCTCCAAAGCACTATCAGATAGCTTTCAACCTGCTTCCCCATATTGATTCCTTCGCGGAGGATGACTACACGAAGGAAGAATGGAAAATGGTCAACGAAACCCAGAAAATATTCGGGGATAAGTCCATCCGGGTTACCGCCACGACGGTGCGGGTGCCTGTCCTGCGGAGTCATTCGGAAAGCATCAACATAGAGTTCGCCAAGCCCATCAGCCCTGAGGAGGCAAAGGCTCTCTTGGCAGACTCGCCGGGGATTGTGGTCCAAGATAATCCAGAGGCGATGGAGTATCCTATGCCCTGGGATGTTGCCGACCAAGATCCTGTTTATGTGGGACGCATCAGGGCAGACAGGACTGTGCCCCACGGTCTGAACCTATGGGTAGTTGGGGATCAGATCCGCAAGGGGGCCGCCCTTAACTCTGTTCAGATTGCCGAATACATGGTGGCTAATGGTCTATTGTAAGGTGGGGGAGAGCGATGAGGATCATCGTTCAGAAATTCGGAGGAACGTCGGTGGCCTCCTCCGAAGGACGGGAGAAGTGCCGGCGGCGGGTAACGGAGTCGATTGAACAAGGTTATCGGCCCGTGGTGGTGGTGTCTGCCATGGGCCGGAAGGGCCAGCCCTACGCGACTGACACCTTGATCGAGTTAGCAGGTGGTTCTGTGAGGGAGCGGGAGTTGGACCTGGTCATGTCCTGTGGGGAGGTCATCTCCGCAGTGGTCTTCTGCCGCATGCTGCAGGAGGAAGGGTATCCTTGCGTCGCTTTGACGGGGGGTCAGGCGGGAATCATAACGGATAATTCCTATACAAATGCTCGCATCTTGAAAATCGTTCCTGACCGCCTAAATAGAGAACTGGCCGACGGGAAGACTGTGGTGGTCGCCGGTTTTCAGGGAATGACCTCTGAGGGGGAAATTACCACGCTGGGGAGGGGCGGCAGCGATACAACAGCCGCCGCTTTGGCAGCAGCCTTAAAGGCCGAATTAGCCGAAATCTACACCGATGTGGATGGGGTCATGACTGCTGATCCGCGAGTGGTACCAGAGGCTCGGGTCCTCACCCGATTGAGCTACCAGGAGATAATGGAGATGGCCCATCTGGGGGCCAAGGTAATTCATCCTCGGGCTGTTGAAATAGCGATGGAAGGCCAGATTCCCTTAGCTGTGAAGGGATTGGACGGTCAAGGCAATGGAACTTTAATCGGGAGCCATCATGCTGTCACTGCCGATCGCGTAGTCACCGGTATTGCCCACCTTATGGGTCTTGCTCAATTCGTGCTTCGATTCAATGAAGAGGATCTAAGCCTAGCAGTCTTTCAGCGGTTAGGTAATGCCCAGATAAGCATCGATCTTATTCAAGTCAATCCCGGTCTCATTGCTTTCACTGTTTTGCAGTCCGCTGCCGAAAAGGCCTGTAATGTCCTAGGAGATCTTCCCATGGAAGTGGAAGTAAGATATGGGTTTGCAAAAGTCTCAGCGGTGGGGGGTGGCATGCGTGGTGTACCGGGGGTCATGGCTCGTGTGGTCGCCGCGCTAAACAGTGTCGGGGTCAGGATTCATCAGACGGCCGACTCCCATGCCAATATTTCCTGCTTAGTCGAAGAAAAAGATGCTGAGAAAGCTGTACGTGCACTGCACGATGAGTTTAATTCCGGAGTGAAAATGACTTAGGGGGTGGAACAGCGTGAAAAAGTTCGGTAACCTGATTACGGCCATGGTTACCCCTTTCAAAGATGACTTGTCCGTCGATTATGATCAGGCGGCCCAGTTAGCTGTTCGGTTAGTGGGATCGGGTTCCGACGGGGTCGTCGTCTGTGGTACGACGGGAGAGTCGCCGACGTTGAGTTTTGAGGAAAAGGTGGGGCTGTACCAGGCGGTTACCGAAGCAATCGGGGGGAAGGCAGTTGTCATTGCCGGGACGGGTTCCTACGATACTGGAAGCAGTATCAAGCTGACCCAGGCCGCGGAGAAGGTGGGTGTAGACGGGATCATGTTGGTGGTTCCGTATTACAACAAGCCCCCCCAAGAGGGCCTCTATCAGCATTTCAAGGAGATTGCCCAAAAAACTGAGCTCCCAGTGATGCTCTATAACGTACCGGGACGTACAAGTCAGAATCTGTTGCCTGACACGATAGCTCGATTGACAGAGCTGGATAATGTGGTGGCCGTGAAGGAAGCCAGCGGTAATATGGAGCAGGTGGCCGAAATCCGCCGCAAGACTCCCGAGAATTTTGCCATCTACAGTGGCGATGATAGTCTGACCTTGCCTATTATGTCTGTCGGAGGAATCGGGGTTGTCAGCGTAGCCAGCCATCTGGTCGGTCGCCGCATGAAAGAGATGATCAAGTCATTCTTAAGCGGCGACGTACGGGAAGCAACACGGATTCACCTTGAGTTGCTGCCCCTGTTTAAGGTAATGTTCATCACCACCAACCCCATTCCCGTCAAGACCGCCGTTAATCTCAGCGGATTCAAAGCAGGGGGTCTGCGCTTGCCCTTAGTGGAACCGACGAATGAACAGCGTAATGCAATTCGAGAGTGTCTAAGACAGGTGGGATTGTTGGACTGACGAGAAGTGTACTGAGCGCCCTTAGGGGCGCTCTTTTGTATGCCCAGCATGTTTGCTGAGCCGATGG
>JAAZLZ010000160.1 GCA_012799075.1 Bacillota bacterium | reverse complement strand
GTTTACCAGGGCCCCTTTGAGCTTCTCTTCGATCTCATCAAGCGGGAGGAGGTCAGTATCTGGGACATACCAATTGCCCGGATAACTGACCAGTACCTGGAGTACCTGGCTGTCGTTGAGGTGTTAGACTTGCATCTGGCCGCCGACTTCCTGGTCATGGCGGCAACTTTGATTCAGCTTAAGGCTCGGAGTCTGCTGCCTAGGCCCAAGATTGCCGCTGCTGAAGAGCCCGAGCCGGATCCCCGGGAAGAACTAGCCCTTCGATTATTGGAGTATCGTCGTTATTACTTGGCTTCCGTGAGACTTGGGGAGCTTCTAGATGCGGCTGGCAGGCGCTATCCCCGGGAGGCCCCCTGCCCAAGGCTCAAAGTCCATTACAGTCAGCCGGCAGGAACGGCTTCGCCCGAATTGCTTTGCCGCCTAGCGAAAGATGTATTGGCCGCCTGCCGCGAACGGGAGGAAGTCAAGGAACTTCGGCGAATCAGCATCGATCTGCCGGCTCGGATGGGGGCGGTTCTCAGCTCCCTTGCCAAGGCGCCGAAGCATTTCACCGATCTGTTGGTGCATGGGACAAGTCGTCTTGATCACGTGGTCACCCTGCTTGCTGTCCTGGAACTGGCCAGGACAGGCAAGGTTAAGGTTCGCCAGGACAGGCCCTTCGGGGCCATTGAGCTTTCCCTTGGAAGTGGGGGTGAACCCGATGCAAAAACTGAAAGCCGGCATTGAAGCCCTGCTGTTTGCTGCTCCTGAACCTTTAAGTGAAAAGGCACTAGCTGAGTTGACGGGGGCAAGCCCAAAAGAGGTGGGAACAGCTCTGAGGGAGCTGCAGGGAGAGTACCAGGACCGAATGGGCGGTTTTCTGTTGTATCCTTTAGCGGGCGGCTGGCAGCTGCGGACCCGAGAGGAATTCGCCGAACTTATAGAGAAATTGCATCGTCCGGTGAACACTGCGGGACTTTCCCCTGCCGCATTGGAAACCCTCGCCATTATCGCCTACAAACAGCCAGTCACCAGGGCGGTGATGGAGAGGATTCGGGGAGTCAGGGTAGACAGCGCCCTTCAAAGTCTGTTGGAACGGGAATTGGTGGAGGAGCTGGGACGCCTAGATGAACCGGGTCGGCCGATCCTGTACGGAACGACGGCTAAGTTCTTGATTCACCTGGGCTTGAACTCTCTGGATGATTTACCACCTTTGCCCGACGAAGAGGTATTGTAAGCTCGGGGATGGAAACAATAAGCCGGGGTGAAAAGTGGTGGCTTTCGTGGCCCTGGCGGCCCTATTGGCCTTGTTGCTCCTTCCCCTGACTGTGGAAGCCCTTTACCGGCAGGGCGGGAAGGATGATGGACTTCTGCTTCAGATAGGAGTCGGCAGCTGGCGAGGATTTCCTGTTCAGGTGCCCATCAGGCAAATCGACCAACCTTCCAAACCCGGGATCTTAAGAGGACTGCCCGGGCGTTTGTTTTCCATCATGCTCGGGTCCCCCAAAAAACCTTCCCTGGAGATGAGTCTTGGCACCGCCCGGTTTCTCAGCCGCTATTGCCGCTTAATCGACCTCAAGGTGGCCTTAGGCACTGGGGATGCGGCATCCACCGGCGTGGCCGCCGGGGCCCTTTGGGGAATCTGGGGGGCATTGCACCCCTTACTTCCGCCCCGCTGCCAATCTAGGGTCTGCATCCAACCCCATTTTAACCAGAGAGAGCTCTCCTTACGGGCCCAGTGCATATTCCAATTCAAGTTGGGCCATATTATCTTCACGGGACTAAGGAGTTTTCTTCGATACAGCGTCCAGAAGGGAGCAAAGAGCTTTGGCTAACGATCACCCCATCGAGGGCCTTATGCAGACGGCCATGGAAAGCATCAAGAGCATGATCGACGTGAATACCATTCTGGGCGACCCGGTGGAAACGCCCGACGGCATGGTGATCCTGCCTGTTTCCAGGGTGTCCTTTGGCTTCGCC
>JAAZLZ010000159.1 GCA_012799075.1 Bacillota bacterium | reverse complement strand
GACCAGATCGTAGGGGCCGTGGGAGGCAATTCCCTCGGTCAGGAAGTCCTTATCTGCCCCCAGATGGTCGGCGAGGGTCTGAAGTCTGGCAAGCCCCCGGGGACTCAGGTCCACTCCGAGGCCTCCCTTGATGTCTTCCTTGTCATCGATTCTACCCGTCTGGGAGCGGGCGGCAGCCAGGGTGGCCGCCAGCAAAAGGCCGGCTCGGGTTTGCTTGGGAGAGACAAACCCCTTTCGCTGCAGGCAGATGTAATACCCTAGGTCGTGCAGGTGGATCCTGTTGAGACCGGTATGCTCCATCAGGGCCCGAAGTCCTGCCAGAACTGCCTGAACGGCATCCTGGGCTTCAATGTCTTCTGCCAGGGGAGCTTGTCCGATGTTTCTGAGCAGGGCGCACAGCTCCACTTCGTTTAAGCCCAGGCTGTCCACGTGGGGGAAGATGAGCTCCACGATTCCTTGCCTGATCCTGGGACTTGCAATGGAGGCAAACTCATAATGCTGCTTGAGATGGGGGGCAGCTTCTTGCAGCTGGCTTAGATACTCGGCCACGGGCAAAAGGCATTCCCGGTAGGTCGAACCGTCGGGATAGCTTTCCGAAAGGATATGAAACCCGGAAATGACAAAGTGACTAAAATCAGCGGCCCGGTCGAGCAGCCCCCTCTTGAAGTCATCCCTCACTTGAAGTCGGTTGTTGATGGGATTCCAGGCCGCGATGTATCGATTGGCTCGGGGCGTCGTCAGATCGAGGCCGGGGGCCTGGATCTTAAGGTCTGCCGGGTACTCGAAGATCCAGTGGACTGCATAAACCCCTTCTCCCTCATAGGCTTCCCTGGGGGGCTTTAGGACAAACTCTCCTTCTTCTTCCACTAGGACGAAGAGATTGGCCTTGTCAACGAATAGTTCTGCTTGCTCTCGGGTTAGGGGATTGGCATAGACCAAAATTTTCTCAAAGCCCAAGGGGGCCAAGTAGTTGGCCATGTTCCCCGATGTGCCTCCGATGCGCAGCCGATCATAACCCAATTTGTCCATCGTCCAGTTAAAAGTCTCTTCGGATCGGATCATGAGCTGGAGAGCTTTCCCCTTTTGCAGCGAATCCAATAGGCCGATAACTAGATCCGCGGGGGAGTTGATCTCAAGCGGCACCTGGCCCAAACGATCTAGGACCTCCTTGCGCAAGGCTTCATCCTCGGCAAGGATCTTGGCCAATTCGGCGGGCCGAACGGCCTTCACCCCGTCAATGGTGGCATGAAACCCGAGTACTACCCCGGGGACCTGGTCGATTTTCGCTAGATTCTCAGGGAGGGAACGCTCATACAATTCATTCCAACTATCAACAAGCTCCAACATCAAAACCCCCTTGCACCTTTGGTCACTCTGAAGTATTCGTTTCCCGCGGGAACCTTTCCTCCTAAACCGAGGAGTTAAGGGCTTTGTGTCGAACCCAGTAGAGGGTACATATGAGGGGAGGCTAAGACATGGAGGCAATCTGCAAGGTAGGCGATGGACCTGGGGCCGAACTTCTAGAAGTGCCGATCCCTCGGTGCAAAGAAGGAGAAGTGCTCATTGAGGTGGAAGAGGCGGCCATTTGCGCCTCTGATTTGCAGCTTTTCCATTGGCGACCTAGTGTGCAGGGACAGACCTTCCCCTATCCTTTAGTGATGGGGCATGAATACGTCGGCTGGGTCAGGGAGGTAGGGTCGGGGGTGGCTGGGTTTGCACCGGGCGACTACGTTGCCGGAGAGACCCACATACCCTGCCTGGCGTGCCACTATTGCGACACGGGGCGAATGCATATCTGCGCCAACTTAGGCATCGTCGGTCGGACCCATGACGGGTGCTTCGCCCGCTACCTGGCCGTGTCCCCTTGGGCCGTTAGGAAGATACCCGCAAGGCTGCCGGGGGCAGTTCTCCTGGAACCTTTGGGCGTTGCCATCCACGCCATTCAGCAGGCGGGGGTGCAAGAAAAAGCCGTGGTGATTTTAGGCTGCGGGCCTATTGGTTTGATGGCCGCGGCGGCCGCTAAGCGCCTTGGAGCCCTTCAGGTGATTGCCATCAGCCGCACGCCGGCCAAACTTGCCCGGGCCGCTTCCCTGGGAGCCGACATCACCATTAATTCCCAACAGCAGGACCCGGTGGAGGCCGTCTGGGATGCCACTTGGGGTTTGGGCGCCGATGTGGTGTTGGAAATGTCGGGGAGCCGAACGGCTTTCAAACAGGGCTTGGGCATGCTGCGCAAACAGGGCGCCATGGTTGCGGTGGGCAATCTGGACGGTCCTGTGGAGATTGACGTCTTGCAGGACATTGTCCTGCAGGAGAAGCGCTTGATGGGGATATTTGGCCGTTGCATGTGGCAGACCTGGGATACCGCGGTGGCCTTGGTCCGACAAGGAGATTTAGATTTGACCTCGTTCATCAGTGATGTCTATCCCCTCCAGGAATTCCAAGCGGCCTTTGCCCAGGCTGCCGGCAGCATGTCCAAGATCCTTTTGCGCCCCTAGCATAAGAGGGGGCAGAAGAGGGAATGAAGGATGGTGGAGTGACTGACATTGCAGGAATACAGGGTCATAGCCAAAGGGTGGCAAGTGAGCATCACCGTACGCAAGTCGGAGTTCATTGCCCAGGCGGGCCCAGCCAAAGATGAAGAAGAAGCCTGGGACTTCGTTGAGAAGATCCGGGAACTCCATCGGGAAGCGACCCACAACGTCTATGCCTGGCGAGTGGGCTTTGCCGATGAGCTGATCCGCAGCAGCGATGATGGGGAGCCGGCTGGCACCGCTGGACGACCCGTCTTAGAGGTGATCCAGCGGGAAGACCTGCATAACGTGGTGGTTGTCGTCACCCGCTATTTCGGCGGCATCCTGCTGGGGGCTGGCGGCTTGGTGCGGGCCTACAGCAAGGCCGCGGCAGAAGTCTTGCGGGAGGCCCCCAAGGCCCTTTGCCAGCCCAGGCGGCGCCTTCGGATCTGCCTAGACTACGGTGCATTGGGCAAACTGCAAAACGAGATCATCCAGGCCGGGGGCGCCATTGAGGAGGCTGATTACGGAGCTTTGGTCGATCTAGATGTCCTGTTGCCCCTTCCCGCGGTGGATTTCATCAGTCAGACGGCCCTGGATCTGACCAGGGGCGAGGCCCTCATTGAGCAGTTGGGGATTGAGTACGTAATGGTCAAAGAAAACAGGGGTGGATGAGACGAAGTGACAAATTTAGTGATGGAAGGGACCTATCGGGGGTTCAAGCTGGATCCTTTCCAGCTGGAAGCCATTGAACACATCGAGGCTGGACATTCCGTCTTGGTCTCCGCACCGACCGGCGTCGGCAAGACCCTAATAGCCGACTATTTGATTGAAAAGACCTACCGGGAAGGCAAAGGGGTGGTTTACACCGCACCCATCAAGGCCCTTAGCAACCAGAAATTCAAAGAGTTTAAGCGCCTCTTGGGGCCGGACCAGGTGGGGATTCTAACGGGGGATATCGTCATCAACCAGGATGCGCCGGTGATGATCATGACGACGGAGATCTTTCGCAACCTCCTTCATTTAGACCCGGCCCGCCTTGCCCACGTGGCCTATGTGATTTTCGATGAGGTCCATTACATTGACGATCCTGAGCGGGGCAGCGTTTGGGAGGAAAGCTTGATTTTCATGCCTCCCACCATGCGTTTTCTAGGTTTGAGCGCCACCATCCCCAATGCGGATGAACTGGCCGACTGGATAGGCCAGGTCCACCAACAGGACATCAAGATCGTTCGCCACCATCAGCGGGCCGTTCCCTTGGAGCACAGGCTGTTTGAAATCAACAGGGGCCTTTGCACCCGCAAACAACTGTTGCAATACTATTGGCGGCTTAAGGGCAAGGGAGCCAAGTTCGAGTCGACCACCCATCTGGACTTATTGGATTACATCGGTGCTGGTTACTTCCCCTGCCTTTTCTTCATGTTCAGCCGTCGCAAATGTGAGCAGGGAGCCAGGGAATTGGGGCAGATCCAAGACTTCCTCGATCACCGGGAGAAGGCGGAAATCCGAAAGGTGGTCAACGAAGTGACTATGCGCTACCCACCGGGCGTTCGGCGCCGGGGAAAGGAACTCCTCGACCTTTGGCAAAGGGGGATCGCCTTTCACCATGCCGGGCTCTTGCCGGTGGTGAAGGATGTGGTGGAAGAACTCTTTGAAAGGCGTTTATTAAGGATCATCTACTGCACCGAAACCTTTGCTGTGGGCCTTAACTTCCCTTGCCGAACCGTTTGCTTTGAATCCCTGACCAAGTGGGATGGGGAGGTCTTCCGGCCCCTGGCCAACCGGGAATACTTTCAGATGGCAGGTCGGGCGGGGCGACGGGGGATTGACGAGGAAGGTTTTGTGTTTTCCCTCATCGACCTTAAATACTTTCGCCCCGAGGAGCTGCCCTCCCTCCGGGAGGAGGATGTGGAGCCCCTCCAAAGCCGTTTCGCCCTCTCATACAACAGCGTCCTGAACCTTGTCCGCAAGTACGATGAGGAAGAAATCGGCCGGATCTTGCAGCAGAACTTCGCGAGCTTCCAAAACCAGCTCGATCGCCGCCGGGCGGAGCAGCGGGTGGAAGCCATCAAAACCCGATGGGCCGAAGAAAAATACTGTGCGGCCCGGGGCCGCCCGGAATGTCCTGTGGGCGACCGCCAGCTGGGAAGGAAACTAGAAGAGCTGGAAAGGACAATGGCCAATCTGGGCAAGAAGCGACGGGATCGTCGCCAGCGGGCCCTATTAAGGCGGGAGATTGGCCGACTGGAGAAGCGCCTGGCCGGTTCCCGCAAGAAATGCGCTCCGAAGCAAGTTGAGCATTGTCGCAAGTGGAACAAACAATGGCTCCGGGAACAAAGGGAGCTGGACCATTTGATGGAGCAGCTCGACAAAATGGATGCTCCGGAACGCTACCGCTTGGAGTTTGCTGCCAAGAAGACTCTGCTTCAGGCTTTGGACTACCTAAGGGGTGATGAGTTCACTGCCAGGGGAGAATTTGCCGCCCGCATCCAGGTGCAGGAACTATTGGTCACCGAACTTTTCTTTGCCGGCATCTTCCATGAGTACACCATCGATGAGATTAACGGTTTGGTTGCGGGAATCGATTATGAGCCCCGGCGCAACGAATTCCGCCGTCCCCAGCGGGTAGTGGATCTAGCTCCGGTCATCAAGCAGGTGCGCTTCCTGCAAGACTTGGAGACCAGATTGACGGGAGATGCCAGCGTCCGCTTCCATGACCATCCCGTCCTTTTTGCCTACAACTGGAGCAGAGGAGTCTCCTTCGGGGACCTCCTTGAAGGGTCGGGCATGGATGAAGGCGACCTGGTCTATAGTCTGCGGCGGGGGATCGATTTGCTTCGGCAAATAAGAGGTGCGGCATCGGAAGACCGGAGTCTAGGCGCTAAGCTTCAGGCCTGCATTGACCGGATGGACCGGGATGAGGTAGCCATCGTCTTGTAGCGGGGGAGGAACATCCCCTCAAGTAGCCAATACTTTCATTAACCCGGCAGACACCCCTATGCCCGATGAAGGTGGTGCATATGCGGCGTCCGCTCCTTTGGGTTTTAGCTTTTTATGGCCTTGGCTGCCTCTTCGGCTACGTTTTCACTTCCTTGGGCAGGCATCTTCTTTGGCCCGTCATCCTAGCCGCCCTTTACTACCTCTTCGCCGGCCACCGGCTGTCTTGGGCCCGGTGGTTGGTGGCTTTGCTTCTCATTGTCTTGGGACTGGTCCGGACAAGTGCAGTGCTGGAAGGGCCTCGTCAATTGACCGCCTTTTACTCCCGGCAAGAAATGACCTTGCGGGGCCGGGTGGCAACTTCCCCTGTCTACACGGAGGATCGGGCACGCTTTACCCTGGCTGTCGAGGAGCTAATCCAGGATGGCACCCGGTGGCGGGGCCGGGGCCTGCTCCAGGTGACGGCCCAAATGTCCCCCGATCAGAAGCCCCCCGCTTACGGTGATGAACTGCTGCTTTCGGCACCTTTGCGATCGCCCCAGCGGGCTGGGAACCCGGGGGAGTTTTGCTATGCTTCTTATTTGCTCCGCCGGGGCATAGGCGGGGTGGTCTACGTAGAGGAAGGGGACTTGACGATCTTAACCGAGGGTGGGGGAAAGGTTCTCGTCCGGTGGGCCCTGGCCCTGCGGGACCGCTTCATCTCCCTTTGGCGGGAAGTTCTTCCCCCCACCCAAGCCGAAGTCCTCATCGCCATGGCGACGGGGCAGCGGGAGGATCTTTCCCCCGAGATCGAACTGGATTTTACAAGGACGGGCCTGGGGCACTTGCTGGCCGTTTCCGGGGTCCATGTGGGCCTGGTCGGGGCCTTCGTCCTGCTTCTTGGGCGCATCTTCCGCCTGCCCCAGCCCCTAGGTCAGCTGTTGGCTTTAGGCGCCATCTTCTTTTATGTCCTGGCCATTGGACCCCGGGCATCGGCCTGGCGAGCGCTCCTGATGGCCGTTGGCGCCATCGGAGGCCTCCTCCTTCATCGCCGGGCCGATGGCCTTAATCTCTGGGCTTTGGCAGCTTTGATCCTCTTGCTTATCAATCCCCTCCAATGGGGGGAGGTGGGCTTTCAATTATCCTTCGCCGCAACCTGGGCCCTCATCTGCCTGACGCCGCAACTGACGGGCCCCCTGCCCGCAGTCATGGCCGCCTCAGCAGCCGCCCAGCTGGGGACTTGGCCCTTGATGGTGTATCACTTCCAACAGCTCGCCTTGGCAGGGCTCCTTGCCAACCCCCTAGCCATACCCTTGGCCGGGTTGATCCTGGGGATGGGGCTGCTATTAGGATTTATGGGACAAGTCTGGCTGCCCGCGGCCTTGCCCCTTAGCTGGTGTCTGGTCAAGCTGATGGATGTTTTCCTTTGGTTGGCCCGCACCCTAGCCAAGCTCCCCCTCTACTTTGAACCCGCCCAACCGC
The DNA here is from genome assembly GCA_012799075.1 of Bacillota bacterium. Taxonomy (GTDB): domain Bacteria; phylum Bacillota; class Limnochordia; order JAAZLZ01; family JAAZLZ01; genus JAAZLZ01. The sequence goes on along the minus strand of JAAZLZ010000159.1, from coordinate 1,729 downwards.
CCGCCCTGTTGGTGGTGGGCTATTATGTGCTCCTTGTTTGGCTGTGGAAGCAGGAAAGGAAGCTGTTGCCCCACAACATCGGCAACGGCCCCATCCGGCGCCGGAAGCTCGCCGCCGTCCTCCTTGTTCTGACCCTTTTCCTTTGGGCAAGGGTGATGGATCTTTATCGCCGGGAATTGGTGGTGACCTTCCTCGATGTGGGGCAGGGGGATGCGGCCTTGCTCGAGTTTCCCGGGAGAGTCAGGGTTCTCATCGATGGGGGAGGTCGCCCCGAGCATCTAGCGGGGGACTACGATGTGGGCCGGGACACCCTCCTTCCCTATTTCCGTCGGCGGGGCATCAAGTACTTGGATGTGGTGATTTGCACCCATCCCCATGAGGATCACTTCCAAGGACTGATTGCCGCCTTGGAGGAGATGCCTATCGGATTGGTCGTTGATAACGGGGAGGCTGGCCCAACTGTTGCGTATGATCGGTATCACCTGCTGGCAAGGCAAGGAAACTACCTGACCGGTAGGGCGGGTTTGCACCTTGAACCGGGGATTAGCATTCTCCATCCCCCGGCGGTGCATCTTAAAGGGACTACTTCCGATGTCAACAATAATTCCATCGTGTGTCTCGTTGATTACGGAGAGGTAAGCTTCTTGTTCACCGGCGATTTGGACTTTGAAGGTCAGGAGTACTTGCTGCAGCAGGGAAGCAGACTAACTGCCGATGTGTTGAAATATCCCCATCATGGGAGTCGGCTCGCCCTTAACCCTTCCTTCCTGGCTGCAGTCAGCCCCCTGGCATGCGTTATCTCCGTAGGGGCAAACCCTTTTGGCCAGCCGTCACCGGCGGTCTTGGCCTTTTTAGCAGGGGCCGGGGTGTCTACCTATCGAACGGACTTGGATGGGGCGGTGCGGGTGGTTACCAATGGCCGGTCCTTTAGGGTCATTCCCACCCGGAGGAATCTACTCCCAAAAGGAGAAAGATCCTAAAGGGAGGCGAATGGATTGGGCTATGAAGAGGTGCAAAGGGATCTAAAGCAAGGGACCTTTCCCCCTATTTGCCTGCTCTATGGGCCAGAAGATTATCTCAAACGAAAAGCCCTGAAGGCCATCGTTGAGGGTCTGCTTGAGCCTGGGGAGCGGGAGTGGGGCAGCATTCCCATGGAGGGGCGGGGAGCCTTGGCCCAGTCAATCACCGCCGCCTTGGCGACGGTGCCCTTTGGGGCTCGCTATGGGGTCGTTACGGTGCTGGGGATCGAGGATATGGACGATGGGGAACAAGAAGCCTTGGCCCTCTCCTTGCCTAAACTGCCCCCGGGATACTTGGTCCTCACCGCCGTCAAGCTCGATCGGGGGCGGAAGTTGTACAGGGCGGCGGCTAAGTCCGGCAAGGTGTATGTCTTTGATCACCTAACGGGACCAGGGCTTAAGCGCTGGCTGGAAACGAGGGCAGCCCAGCTTGGCCTCAAACTCCCCCCGGCATCAGTCCGGGAGCTGGCCGCAATGGAGGACCTTGGCTACCTAGATACGGAACTGGAGAAAATGGCCCTTTACAATCCGGGGGGCGCCCTTTCCCAAGAGGAATTTGATCAGCTGTTCTTTCCCAGCCAAGGGGAGGATGATAAGCGGATCTTTGCCTTTGTCGATGCCGTCGGTATGAAAAATACTGCCCAGGCCCTTAAGCATCTAGATGTGCTGTACAGCCTGGGCTATGATTACTTCCGCATCTTCGGTATGCT
>JAAZLZ010000158.1 GCA_012799075.1 Bacillota bacterium | reverse complement strand
AGGGCTGCACTGTTGATACAGTACCGCCGCCCACCAAGCTCCCTTGGTCCATCGGCAAAGACATGGCCCAGATGGGCATTGCCCACACGGCTTCGCACCTCGATGCGGCGCATGCCGTGGGAGCTGTCAAGCCGCTCCCCCACCACGCCAGGATCAATGGGCTTGGCAAAGCTGGGCCATCCACAGCCCGAATCAAACTTGTCGCTGGATAGGAATAAAGGTTCACCGGTGGTGACGTCGACATAAATGCCCGACCGGAAGAAGTCCCAGTACTCATTCTCAAATGGAGGCTCGGTGTCATTTTCCTGCGTCACCTGGTATTGGGTGCGGGTTAGGGTTTCCCGCAGCCTTGTCGGTTCAGGGGCGGCATAATCCTTCGGATCAACTAGGGCTCGAGCTGCCCGCTCGAACTTGTCCCGGCCGATGTGGCAGTAGCCCCCCGGGTTCTTGTCCAGGTACTGCTGATGGTATTCCTCTGCGGAGCTGAAATTCTCCAGGGGCTTGACCTCAACGGCGACGGGCCTATCTAAGGTCTTCTGCAGCTCTCCCACAGCTTCCTGAATGACCGGCAGATAAGCCGGATCGGTATAGTAGATCCCCGTTCGATACTGCACGCCCACGTCCGCCCCCTGACGATTGACCGCGGTCGGATCGATGGCCTCGAAATACAATTCGAGCAAGAATCTTAAGGAGACCACCTCTGGATCATAAGAGACCCGGACCGTTTCGGCATGACCTGTGTTCTTGCGGCACACGTCCTCATAAGTCGGATTCACGGTCTTGCCATTGGCATAGCCCACTTCGGTGGACAATACCCCCCGGATGGAAGCCAGATATTTTTCCATTCCCCAAAAGCAGCCCCCTGCTAAATAGATCTCCGCCATGGAATCGCCTCCCAAGTATTTGTCACCGGGAACTAGCTTAGAAGCAAATCCAGCTTGCTTGCAATCACTTGATCGATATAATCGGTGCTGTACCGCTCAAGGGAGGAGTCAACCAGCCGATAAAAGGGAGCTCCCAAAGCCCTCGCGACGACTGCCTCTAGAAGGGCGCCCCGGGAATCGCACCACCCGGACAAAAGCAAAACGGCATCGCACTCTTTGACCAAGAGGCCAATGCTCCGCCGGGCGTAAAACTCCCACGGTCTTGCTGTGTCCATAGTCTCCAGCTCAGCGGGGTTGACAACATCATAGCCCTGCTGCCTAAGGCGCCGAGCCGCATCATGGAAAGCCGGAAAATTGAACTTTGGATGTCCGGTCATTGGTCCTGCAATGTACAGTTTCATATCAGGTCCCCTCCCACCCTATTGTGCCCCGGGGAAGCTTTGATTTCAACACCCTCCTCCCATTTTTGGGCAGGAGCTGCATAATTTAGGCAGGAGAAAGCATTCCGGGGCATATAGTCTTAATAGGTCCGCAAATATGGAGGTGATTGACATGAATCGAGACGATCTGGGGGGATTCGTTTGTCGCTTTACTATCGTCCATGTGGCAACATACATTGTCTTCGGGATACTCTTTCTTAATCTGATGGACTACGCTGGAAGGTTTGCGTCCCCGGAATTGTCCCCATTAATGCGGCCGACGGATTCTTCCTGGGTGATGGCCGGACCCTTGTTCCAGTTCATCCGGGGCCCCATACTGGCCCTGGGCCTATATCCCCTCCGCAGGCTCATCACCAAGGACAGATGGGGTTGGCTGAAGCTCTGGTGGGTTCTTTGGGCACTGACGAGCATCGGCAGTGTTGCCGCCGGGCCCGGTTCCCTGAAAGGCTTCATCTACACCAAGCTGCCCTGGCAGCATCATCTTTTCGGGTACCCGGAGATAACCTTGCAGATGTTGGCCTTCGCTTATCTCCTCGGGCGCTGGGAAGGGCGCGTGCAGTCAGCCGATGACAGCCCTCTGGCCGCTTAATGGGGATGGCGCCCAGCCATCCCCAATCGGTTATTCTTCGACGAGGATCCTCTCCGGATGCCGTCTCTCCAGGATGATGGTCGAGACAATGGAAGCGATGATCAATACCACCAGAATCAGGCTGATGGGTCGGCCAAGAAAGTAAGGCAGGATGGCTCCTTTCGAGATCACCAGGGATTGCCTGAGGCCCATTTCAGCCATGGGTCCGAGGATCAGAGCCAGAACCACCGGTGCAGGGTGAAAGCCCTGCTTGCGCATCAAGAAGCCGATGAGACCAAAAACCAGCATGATCCAGACATCAAACATGGAGTTGTTGATGGCGTAGGACCCGATGACGCATAAGGCGACAATCAAAGGAATGAGAATGTTAATGGGTATGCCGGCAATATACATGGCGTAGCGGGCGCTGACAAGGCCAATGATCAGCATCAGGATATTGGTGATGAACATGCCGACGATGACCGCGTAGGTCACATCCGCGTACTTGGTAAACAAGTCGCGCCCTGGGACAAGTCCTTGGATGAGCAGGCCTCCCAAGAGCACCGCGGCCGTTGCACTGCCGGGTATGCCCAAGGTGAGCAGGGGCACCATCGCCCCGCCGGTCACTGCATTGTTGGCCGATTCAGCCGCGGCCACCCCGTAGATGTAGCCTGTCCCGAACTTCTCCGGATGCTTGGAAATGCGTTTGGCTTCGTTGTAGCCGACCCAGGAGGCGATGTCGCCCCCCGCCCCTGGGAGAATGCCGACAAAGGTGCCAAGGACGCTGCAATACAGAATAGTCCCCAGCAATGAGCGAAGCTCTTCCAAGGTAGGCAAGATCCGCTCTTTGCCTAGATCGGGTAGGGAAACAATGGATTCTTTCGTTTCTTCGGTCAGCATGAGTACTTGGGAAAGGGAGAAAAAGCCGATCATGGCCGGCACCAGGGAAACTCCCGATTCCAAGGCGGTGATGCCAAAGGTGTACCTGAAGGCCCCGGTGAGGACGTCGATGCCCACCGTGGCTAGAAGCAGGCCGAAGACTGCTCCAATCAGACCTTTGATCAGACTTTTAGCGGTAATGCTGCCGATGATGGTCAGGCCAAAGACAGCCAGCAGAAAATACTCCGGAGGGCCAAATCGCAGGGACAGCCTCGACAAGGGAGGAGCCAGCAGCAAGAGGGCAAGAACGCTGATGATGCCGCCGATCGATGATGCGATTACCGAAATGCCAATGGCGAGGCCCGCTTTTCCCTGCTTGGTCATCTCATAACCGTCTAGGGCAGTAGCCGCCGACGCCGGGGTCCCCGGGGTATGGATCAAGATGGCCGAAATGGACCCCCCGTAAATGGCACCGCCATAGACCGCGGTCAGCATGAGTAGACCGGCCACCGGGTCCATCCCGAAGGTGATGGGGATCAGCAAGGCCACCCCCATGGTGGCAGTCAAGCCCGGCAAAGCACCGATGATGATCCCGGCTGTGACGCCAAAGGTCATCGCCACCAGGCTTTGGGGCAGCAGGGCGCGTTGCAGTGCCGCCAGCAGATATTCATTCATGAATGTCCCGCCTAGATCCCGCCCAGGCGCAGGAAGGCGGTTCTCTCCTTCCTCTTACTGAGTGCTTTAAAGTCCTTCAAGGAGCTATTCAAACAGGATTCCCATGGGCACTAAGACGTTGAGGCGAATCATGAAAATATACCAGACAGCCAAGTTCAATCCGGCAACGATGAGCAGCATCTGTCCGTACTTCCTTCTTCCCAGATAAGCCATCACTCCAAACAAGAATACGGAGGAGGCGATGAAATACCCGACAAGACCCACCAAGGCGACATAGGCCGCACAAAAGGCGAACAACAAGTAAGGACGCGGGGATCTTGACGATGGCTCCGGGGGGGAGCCCGTCCTCTTAGTATCTCGATACGCGGCTGCCCCTAGGGCAGCAGCAAGGACCATCATCGTGATCAGCAAAATCCTTGGGTAGTTGGCCGCCCCCGCGGGAGTGATGTTTCTTGTCACCCCCAGCAAGAGTATGCATACAAGTAAAATGACGGCGGCGATGATTAGATCATTTCTGCGGTTCACCTGTTACTCCCCCTTTTGGAAGGGAGGCGAAGGCCTCCCTTCTCCTCTACCAGCCCATTAGCTCCTTCACTACCTGTTCTTGTCTTTCCAGGTAAGCCTGGTATTCCTCACCGGCCATGAAGCGCAGGGGAAGCCCAATCTCGGCCATCTTTTCGATATGCTCGGGTTCTTCCATGGCCTTCTTGAAGGCCTCCGCCAATACATCCACCATTTCCTTGGACATGCCTGCAGGGCCGGCCAATCCCCGGGCGGAGCCGGAATAGACGGGAAGACCTGTGGCTTCCTCAAGGGTGGGAACCCCAGGAAGAAAATCAGTCTGCTTATCATCCAACACGGCCAGAGTCCGCAGTTCGCCGTTTTGCTGGGGAACCTTGACTTCGCCCACGTTGGCAAACAGCACATCCACGTGACCGCCCAGGGTAGCAGCCAGGGTATCGGCAAAGCCGCGGAAGTGGACGACGTTGAACTTGGCGCCAGTGCCCCGTTCAACCTGCATGATGGCCAAGTGGTCATCGCTGCCCACGCCCGTCGTCGTGGCCGTTAGCTCCTCGGGGTTGGCCCTGGCATAGTCCAACAACTCCTGGATGTTTTGGAAGCGGCTGTCCGCGCGGACGGCGATGACCCCGGGATCGTACACATGGTTCATGATGGGCGTGAAGTCACCAAGGCTCATTTTTCTGCCTGCTGACGGATCGAGATACCCGTAGGTGAGACCGGGGATGTTGATAAAGCCGATGGTATAGCCATCGGGTTTCTTGCGGATTAATTCCTCCCAGCCGACAAACCCCCCGGCCCCGGCTTTGTTGACAACGGTGAGGGTTTGGCCAAGATACTTCTCGGCGGTGCTGGCCACCATCCTGGCCCCAACATCGGTGCCCCCACCGGCGGGATACATGACCATAAGAGTGATGGCACGGGTAGGATAACCCTGGGCCATGGCGGCAAAGGCTGCCAGCAGGCCGACGATGATTAACAGTAGCGCGCCTTTCTTCTTAAACACGGTAATACCTCCTTCTGGCTTGGTCCATTTGTTCAGCCTTCACAAGAGGAAGCACCACCACCCTTTCCCCATGGAACTTGTGATTGCCAAGTCTACATTCCAATCGAATCTTTTTCCTACCGCGAATTGCCTGGTTTTATCTGTATCTTTCTATCATTGGGGCGATAAGTCCTGTCTGATGCCCTTTCTTTGTTCTGCCTTTAAATTGCGACCCCATCGGCTGCATCGAATGGAGGATTTAGACATCACCCGACGAAGATAAACAATAACATAATACTTTTGCTCATCTGGAGGGAAGAGAGTTGACCCGTAGGGATAGGGTAGTTCAAGCACTAAACCACCAAGAGCCCGACTACGTGCCCCTTGACCTGGGGGGCGGCGGCGCCGGCATGTTGGACGCAACTTACTACAAGATGATGGAATACCTGGGGTTCAAGGAAGATCACGGCACTGCTGTAATTCCCACAAGCTGCACTATCCAGTACTATGATGAGCGTTTGCTATCCTACTTTGACACAGACTTTCGCCGGATTTATCTTAAGGCTCCCTTCCAGACTCAAGCTAGACGTTTCGCCGATGGCCGCTTTAAAGATGACTGGGGGATCACATTCAAACGGGTCGAGTTGTATGCCTGCATTGTAGAACACCCCCTCCGCGGGATGGAAGCTGGGGATTTGGACGACTATACCTGGCCCGATCCCTATGATGCCGGCCGGGTGCGGGGCATCGAAGATGAGGCTAAACGCCTATACCATGACACCGACTTCGCGGTTGTTGCCGGCGCTCCGGTGATGGGCTGCTTCATGCAGGCTTGTCGGCTCCGGGGGATGGAAGACTTCCTGGTCGATCTCATGATCAACCAAGAGTTCGCCAACAAACTCCTCGACATAATTGCCGACATCACCATTGGCTTTATGGACGTATTCCTCAGTCGGGTAGGAAAGTACGTCCAGATCGTCCAGATCCAGGATGACCTGGGAACCCAGAGTGCACCCCTGATGTCGCCGGAGATCTACAGGAAGATGATCAAGCCCCGCCACGTTAGAATCATATCTTCCATCAAGAAGCACACCGATGCCAAGATCTACATGCATTCCGACGGCGCCATCTTCGACTTGATTCCCGACCTCATCGATGCCGGCGTTGATATTCTAAATCCCGTCCAGCCCCTCGCGGCGGGCATGGAATCGGAGCGCCTGAAGAAAACCTATGGGGACCGCCTCTGCTTCCATGGCGGCATCGATCAGCAGCAGGCCCTTGCCTTCGGCTCGGCCCGGGATGTGGAGGAAGAAGTGCCAACGCGGATCCGGGCCTTAGGTGCAGGGGGCGGATACATCGTCGCCCCGTCGAACAATTTGCAGCCCGATGTGCCCCCGGAGAACATCATTGCCCTGTTCCGCGGGGCTCGCAAGTGGGGGAAATACCCCCTTGGCAGTTGAACCAAAAATACTAATTGGAGGTGTCCGAACATGTTGAAGAGGTTTAGGTTAGGGTTGTTGGCTATCTTAATCGCATGCTTGCTGGGTCTTTCGGTCCAGGCTGCAGGAGTCGTCATCACCATGGGGCCCATGGGGGGAACGATGTATCCGGTGGGAGCAGTCATCGCCGATATGATCATGGAGAACATCCCCGGAACGAATGCCAACCCGGTGGTTGGAGGATCCATCACCAACATCGAACTGGTTAACAAGGGCGAGTGCCAAATCGGTCATACCACGACGGAATTGGTATTTGCGGCCGTCAATGGAGGCATCGAGCCCTTCGATGAGCCTCGTGAGAACATTAACACCATGGCCAAAATCATGAGTCAGTATGTCCAGTTTGCCGTTGCTGCCGACACGGGGCTCACCTCCGTGAAGGAAATTAAGGAGAAGCGTTATCCCCTTCGCATCTGTACGAATCCCAAGGGCAATATCGCGGAATT
>JAAZLZ010000157.1 GCA_012799075.1 Bacillota bacterium | reverse complement strand
GAATCGCCGTTTTCGCCGCGCATAGTCTCAACCCCTAGTCTACGGGCGGATAGTCTCGCTTACGCTGATTATACCATAACCGAGCAGCTCATGAAAGATTTAACAAGCCCTTTCCTCGATCCCTTCCCGACGGATTTGGGCTCCTACCCCCGCCAGCTTCTGTTCAATCCCCTCGTAGCCGCGGTCGATGTGGCCCACATCCTCCACCACCGTCTCCCCTTCAGCTCCAAGTCCCGCCAGCACCAATGCCGCCCCCGCCCGCAGATCCGGCACCGATACCACAGCCCCGGAGAGCCTTGCCACACCCCGGATGATGGCCGTCTGGCCCTCAACAACTATGTCCGCGCCCATGCGTCGCAGTTCGGCCACATGTTTGAGCCGGTTGTTGTAAATCTCCTCGGTGATGATGCTTATCCCCTGGGCAATGGTGGCCAAGGCAACAAACTGGGGCTGCAGGTCGGTGGGGAAGCCTGGATAGGGTCTAGTCCGCAGATGGAAAGGACGCACGCAATCGGTTCGGCGCACCCGGATTGTCTCCCCATCGAGGCATTCCAACTCCACCCCGGCCTCAAGGAGCTTGTGGGTAACCGCGCCCAAGTGATCCGCCACAGCACCCTCGATGGTCAAATCGCCCCCGGTAATGGCTGTCGCCAGCATGTAGCTGCCAGCTTCCACCCGATCGGGGATAACCTGGTAGTCAGCCCCCCCTAGCTCCTCCACACCGTCGATTTCGATCTGGTTGGTCCCCGCACCCCGGATCCGGGCTCCCATTTGATTGAGGAATTCCTGGGATTCGACGATTTCCGGTTCCATGGCAGCGTTTTGGATAATCGTCCTGCCCCGGGCCATGGCGGCGGCCATCATCAAGTTCTCCGTCGCTCCCACACTTGGATAATCTAGATGGATCTCGGCTCCCTCAAGGCGCTCCCCTTGGGCGTAGACATAGCCTTGATCCTCCCAGACCCGGGCTCCAAGGGCCCGGAGTCCCAGAAGATGCATATCGATGGGCCGATCGCCAATAGCACAGCCCCCAGGCAGGGACACCCTCACCTTGCCTAGCCTCACCAACAAGGGCCCCATTACCTGGATTGAGGCCCGCATGCTTTTGATCAATTCATGGGGCGCGGTATAATCCAGCTTATCGAGGACTTCGATCCGCAGGCTGCTGCCCCGCCAATCTACCTGGGCCCCCAGACTGCGGAGCACATCACACATGGTCTCCACGTCTTTGATCCGGGGCACATTGCGGATGCAGCACGGCTCATTGCCGAGCAGGGCGGCACACATCAGTTTTAGAACGGCATTCTTGGCTCCACTAACGCGGATTTTGCCCTTGAGGGGAATGCCTCCGCGGATTACCAGTCTCTCCAAGGCACACACCTCCGATGGACACTGCAGCAGTGCGTAATTGTTCCAGATAGGCATGGGCAACCCGGTGAACATCCCCTGCCCCCATGGTCAAGACCAGATCCCCTGGCTGACAAAGCTCCTGCAAAAGAGTTGGGATTTCTCCCAGTTTAGGAACGAAATGCACTCCCCGGCCCCGCCGCTTCCCCACCAGCTGAGCCAACTTCTCCCCCGACACACCCGGGATGGCTTGCTCCCCGGCCGGATAAATCTCCGTGAATATCACCTGGTCCGCGTTGTCGAAGGATCGTACTAATGCGTCCTCTAGATAAAGGGTGCGGGTATAGCGATGGGGCTGGAAGATAGTCACCACCCGCCTTCCTAAGGTCTGAGCCGCCGCCAGGGTGACTTGAATCTCCGTCGGATGGTGGGCATAATCGTCTACCACTAGGATGCCGCCCACATCCCCCAGGACTTCAAACCGTCGACAGGCCCCTGAAAACTTAGCCAAGGACTCCTTGATGGGTTCGAAGGGGTAGCCCAGGGAAACGCCTACTGCTACTGCACCCAAGGCATTCATGATATTATGTACACCGGGAACCTTCAATTCAAGCCGCCCCAATACATCATCCCGGAAGTGAACGGTACAGGCCGCCCCCTTTGGATGGAGCCGGACGTCAGTTGCAAAAACATCCCCCCCTCCCAGGCCATAGGTTGCCAGGGGCATTTTGGCCCTGGCCGCAAGGCCCGCCACGCGAGGGTCATCAATCCCCAAGATGGCTATGGAGAGTCCCTGTAGAAAGCGGTCAAAAGCGTCCACGATGGCTTCGAGAGACCCATAGTTTTCCAAGTGATCCGCCTCTATGTTGGTAATAACACCCATTTGGGGTCTCAACTTGAGAAAGGAACCATCACTTTCATCGGCTTCGGCAACGAAGTATTTGCCATTCCCAAGACGCACGTTAGAGCCGATGTCCAGGACCTCACCGCCAATGACCACCATCGGATCGGCCCCGCAGTTGGCAAGCATCAATCCGACCATCGAGGTGGTAGTCGTCTTGCCGTGGGTGCCGGCGATGGCAATGCCATAGTAATCGGCCATCAATTCCCCGAGCATTTCCGCCCGGGTGACAACCGGTATCGATCGGTCATGGGCGGCTTTCAGCTCGGGATTCCCCTTGGCAATGGCCGAGGAGACCACCACCACATCGGGGGACCCGACGTTCTCCGGGGCATGGCCGATTTTAATCACCGCCCCCCGTTGCCTCAGGTCGACGATCCGGTCCGATTCCACCACATCCGACCCGGTTACGTGAACGCCCCTGCTTAAAAAAAGACGGGCAATACCGCTCATCCCCGCCCCGCCGATACCGACGAAATGCAAGCTGGAATAGGGCTTCAAAGTCTCACTTCCTTTCTTTTAGCGGGGTTTCGGGCAACTACACCTTATCCTATGCCACCTAGGCTAGGTCCGTTACACCCCTGCTTGTCCACAGCAACTATTAAAGGAGGGAGTCCAACAGGTCAACGATTTCCCAAGCGGCCTGGGGCCGACCCAAACGGCGGCTGTTGGCCGCCATCCTTTGGAGCCGCTGCCCATCCTCCAACAGCCCCTGGAGGGTCTCAAAGAGGAATGGGCCCGTCAGCTCATGGTCCAAGATGACCGCCCCTGCCCCCTCCCGCTCCAGTACACGGGCGTTTTTCTCCTGGTGATTCTCGGCGGCAAAGGGAAAGGGCACCAGTATGCAGGGCAGCCCCCGGGCAGTCAGCTCCGCGATGGAAATGGCTCCCGCCCGAGCCACAACTAAATCCACACAGGCAAGGACTTCCGGCATGTCGTGGATGTAGGGCAGCACCCAGACGTTGCCAAAGAGGGTGCCATCACCCTTGGGGCTGCCTGATGCGTATTCCCTCAAGGCCCCTGCCACCCGTTGGTAGTCGTCCTTCCCCGTTTGGTGAATGAATATCAGGTCCCGTCGCTGCAAAAATGAAGGAAACACCTCAGTCATCGCGTTGTTGATGGTACGGGCTCCTTGACTAGCCCCCAATACCAGCACGATTCTTTTGTTTCCCCTCAGCCCCAAGTAGTGGAGTCCCTCATCCCTTTCCCTGGCCACGATTTCCGGCCGGATAGGGTTGCCCGTCACGAAGATTCGGGCCTTAGGGGAAAGGTGCTTGGCAGCATCGGCGTAACCTAGCGCCACCGCCCCGGCAAACCGGGATAGCAGGCGATTGGTCAAGCCGGGAAAGGCGTTTTGCTCTTGAATGAGGGTAGGCAGCCCCTGCAGGAGGGCTGCGGCCAAGACCGGTCCAGCTGCATAACCGCCGGTGCCGACAACCACATCAGGCCGAAAGGCCCTAAGCACCCGGAGCGAGTCCCCCAGACCCAAGACGGCAAGCCCCAGACTTTTGACCGTCTCCCAGGAGGGTTTTCGGCTTAAAGGAGCTGACCGGATGAGTTCTAAGGGCCAACCGTTTCGCGGGATGATGTCCTTCTCCAACCCGCGGGCTGTTCCCACAAAGAGAACCTCTCCTTCGGGATGGCGAGCCTGCCAGACCTGGGCAATGGTCATCCCCGGATAAATATGTCCTCCGGTGCCGCCGGCGGCTATGAGTAGTCTCATCTCAAGCCCTCCACCGGGAAATGTTGAGCAAGATGCCCACCCCGGCCAAAGTAATCGTCAGGGATGATCCTCCAAAACTAATGAAGGGCAGGGTAATGCCCGTAATGGGCAGGGAGCCCGTAACCACCCCAATGTTCAGCAAAGCCTGGAAGGCCACCATGCTGGTGATGCCAAGGGCCAGCATGCAGCCAAAAAAGTCCGGCGAACCCAGGGCTATCTTTAAGCCTCGCCAGGCAAAAAGGAAAAAGAGCAAAACCACCGTTGCCGCCCCGAGAAAGCCCAGTTCCTCTCCGAGAATAGCGAAAATGAAGTCGGTGTGGGCCTCGGGAAGGTATAGGTATTTCTCACGGCCCTGCCCAAGCCCAAGGCCAAACAGTCCCCCTGAACCGATGGCCAGCAAGGATTGGATGATGTTCCAGCCGGAATCCAGTGGATCGGCCCAGGGGTCGATGAAGGCGAGCAGGCGGCGCAGCCGGTAAGGGGCCTTGATGATCAGGACCAGCAGACCGGGCACAGCTGCCAGGACCACCAGGATCATGTGCCAGATGGAGGCCCCAGCCCCGAAGAGCATAATCATGGCATTCATGAATACCACGGCACCGGTGCCGAAGTCCGGCTCCAGCAGAATCAAGCCAACAACGGCGACGACAACCAGTAGAGGCGGCACAAACCCGGTAAAAAAGTAGCGCAAACTCCCCCGCCGACGGTCACAGTAGTCTGCAACAAAGATGACCATGCAAAGCTTGGCCAGTTCCGATGGCTGAAATCCGGTGACCCCTAGGGGGAGCCAGCGACGGGAGCCCCCGATGAGGGGTCCGACCACCAGTACCGTCCCCAGCAGGATCAAGCTCATTACAATCCCCGGCAAAGCAAGTCGGCGATAGAACCGGTAGTCCAACTGGGATAAGATCCCCATGCCAAGTAAACCCAAGGCTGCCCAAAGGAGCTGACGCTTAAGATAGTAGTAGGGATCCTTATGCTCCATTAGGCTGGCCACCGAACTGGCGCTGAAGACCATCACAACTCCAATGCCGAGAAGAACAATGGTTATCAAAATAATGGCCAGGTCGGGCGTACCCCTTTTCCCTTCCATGGGCTGCTCCCTCCCTCAGCTTGGTAAGAAAACCAATACCTTAGCCCCCGGTAGGGCAAACAACCCCAGGAGGGCAAACATCAGGGCCAAAATCCAAAAGCGGGTTACCACCTTAGGTTCAGCCCAACCCTTGAGTTCAAAGTGGTGATGCAAAGGACTCATCCGGAAGATGCGCCTTCCCTTGGTCAGACGAAAATACACCACTTGAATGATTACCGACAAGGTCTCAAGGACGAAGATCCCCCCCACCAAGGGCAAGAAGAGCTCTGTCTGGGTCAACACCGCCAAGGACCCTAAAACCCCGCCAAGGCTCAAAGAACCAGTATCCCCCATAAACATCTGGGCCGGATGGGTATTGAACCAGGAAAATCCCACACAAGCTCCGGTTACGGCCCCAGCCAAAACGGCCAGTTCCGTTTGTCCTAAGGATGCGGCTATCAGCCCATAGGCTGCCGCGGCCACCGCCGTCGATCCGGCAGCCAATCCGTCCAGGCCATCGGTGAGATTGACCCCGTTGGCTGCCCCCACCACCACAAACAGGACCAATACAACGAAGGGTCCGGGGGGCAGCTGGATGAATTGCCCTGTAAAAGGCACCAACAGGTGCGGCCCCAGATCCGGCTCTGTTAATGCATACAAAGCCAGAAGCAACGCAACGACCACCTCAGCTGCAGCCTTGTAGCGGGCCCTAAGGCCCAAGGGCCTTTTGGCAACGACGATGATAAAATCATCCAACAGTCCAATAATCCCGTAGGAAATGGCCACCAACAACGCGTAAGAGACCCGTCGGTTGGGCAAAGCAAAGAACCAAGTAGAAATAAAGTAGGCAAAAATAATGAGCACCCCGCCCATAGTGGGCACGCCGCTTTTCTTCAGGTGGGTTTGGGGCCCGTCATCTCTTATCGTCTGGCCGAATTTCAACCGTCGCAAATAACCGATGGTGGCCGGTCCCAAAAGCAAGGTGATCATGAAGGCCGCCACCGTTGCATAGGCCACGCGCATCATGGGACCAACCCCTTCCGCAAGCCTTCCACGATCTCCTCAAGGCGCATTCCCCGGGAGCCTTTGACCAGGACTGTAACTCCAGGCCGAAGAATACTGGCCACCTGCTCTAGGACGGCCCGATTGTCAGAACAAATGGCCACCTGTTTGTTGGAAAGACCAGCCGATAGTGCTCCCTGGGCAATTTCGGCCCCCAAGGGCCCCACCACGACCAGGTAGTCGACAATGGCCGCGGCTGTTTTGCCCACAGCCCGATGGAGCTGGACGGTCTGGGGACCTAGCTCCAGCATATCCCCCAAGACGGCGATCTTGAAACCCGCGGCCAAGTTCCGCAAAGTCTCCAAGGCAGCTTGCATCGATGCCGGGCTTGCATTGTAGGCATCATTCAACACAGTTGCCCCACAGGGCAGCTCCTCAATTTGCAGACGCATTTCCGTCGGCTCGAAGCTTGCCAGGCCG
>JAAZLZ010000156.1 GCA_012799075.1 Bacillota bacterium | reverse complement strand
TCCGGCACGCGCTTTATGGTCGGACCATCCGTCGCACCGCCCGATTCAAGGCCCATGATGAAGGAAATGTCTGTCGGGTGGGCGACCGGGTGCGGATTGTGGAAACCCGTCCCTTGAGCAAAGACAAAAGGTGGCGGGTGGCCAGCATCATCCAGCGCGCCGAGTAACCCGGCGGCAAGGGAGGCAGAGCCAGGATGATTCAGCAGGAAACAGTGCTCAATGTGGCTGATAATACAGGAGCCAAAAAGATCCTTTGCATCCGTGTCCTGGGGGGCGCAAGGCGTCGCTATGCCCGTTTGGGGGATATCATCGTGGGCACGGTGAAGGAGGCCGCGCCGGGCGGCATGGTCAAGAAGGGCGATGTGGTCAAAGCAGTTATAGTCCGCACCAGCAAGGAGACCGGCCGGCCGGATGGCTCATACATTAGATTCGATGAGAATGCAGCAGTTATCATTACCGATGCTAAGGAGCCCAGGGGCACCCGGATTTTCGGACCTGTAGCCAGGGAACTGCGGGAGAAGCAGTTCATGAAGATCGTTTCCCTGGCTCCCGAGGTGCTCTAGGTCCCCGAAGGGAGGTCAAGGAGCTTGACCCTACGGAAGGTTCATGTTAAGAAGGGCGATATGGTCCGGGTGATATCCGGCGAAGACCGGGGCAGGACGGGTAAAGTCCTGCGGGTTATTCCTGCTAAGGGTCGGGTGATCGTTGAAGGCTTGAACATCGTCAAGAAGCATCAGCGAGCCACCCGGGAAGTTGAGGCGGGGATTGTGGAGCAGCCGGCGCCCATTGACAGTTCGAATGTGATGCTCATCTGTCCCAGCTGCAACCGGGCCGGACGATTCCGGGTTGACCGGGCCGGGGATGGCAAAGCCGTCAGAGTATGCAAGAAATGCGGTAAACCCATCGATTAAGACGGATGGAGCTGGGAAAGGAGGGGGATGTCATGTCGCGCTTGGAAGACCGTTATAAAAGTGAAGTAGTGCCAGCTCTGATGGAGCGGTTCAGCTACAGCAACATCATGGAAGTGCCCAAGATCGAAAAAGTGGTCGTGAGCATGGGTGTGGGCGATGCCGTCGCTGACAGCAAGGCATTGGATGCGGCCATGGAAGACCTGAAGATTATTACGGGACAAAAGCCCATGGTGACCAGGGCCAAGAGATCCATCGCGGCCTTTAAGGTCCGGGCCGGGATGCTAATTGGCTGCAAGACTACCTTGAGGGGCCAGCACAAGTGGGCTTTCCTGGATAAATTGCTAAATGTGGCCCTACCCCGGATCAGGGATTTCCGCGGGCTGCCCGCAAGCTCACTAGACGGCCGGGGGAACTACTCCTTGGGAATTCGGGAGCAGCTTATCTTCCCCGAGATTGAGTACGATGAGGTCGATAAAGTACGAGGGATGAACATAACCATCGTTACCACGGCCAAGACCGATGAAGAGGCCTATGAGCTGCTGCGGCTCCTTGGCATGCCATTTCGGAATTAAGGAGGGATAGTGTGGCCAAGAAATCCTTAGTACTAAAGGCACAGCGGCCGGTCAAGTTCAGCACCCGGCGAGTGAATCGATGCCGCGTCTGCGGGCGTGCTCGGGGCTACATGCGCCGCTTTGAATTGTGCCGGATATGCTTCCGGACTCTGGCCCATCGGGGCCAGATCCCAGGGGTGACCAAGGCCAGTTGGTAGGGTATTGGTTGCCCGAGCGAGAGAGGGGGTATTGTCGTGGGTATGACCGATCCCGTAGCGGATATGCTGACCAGAATCCGCAATGCCAGCTCTGTTTATCATGAGACGGTGGATATCCCGGCTTCCCGGTTGAAGACGGAAATGGCCCGCATCCTAAAGGAAGAGGGATACATCCGGGATTATAAGATAATTGAGGACCAAAAGCAGAACATCATTCGGGTTTTCCTGAAGTATGGGCCAAATCGGCAGCGGACCATCACGGGCCTTAAGAGGATAAGCAAGCCCGGTCTGCGGGTGTATGCCAACAAGGATGAAGTCCCGAAAGTAATGAGGGGCTTGGGAGTGGCCATCATGTCCACATCCCAGGGAGTCATGACCGATCGCGAGGCCCGGGAGAAGGGCGTGGGCGGGGAAGTCCTCTGCTACGTCTGGTAAGAAGTTCGCGTGGAGATAGGGGTGATGAGATTGTCGAGGATAGGGAGAATGCCCGTCGTTATTCCACCGGGTGTCGAGGTGGAGCTGTCCGGTGGGATGCTCACGGTCAAAGGACCTAAAGGCCAGCTCTCCCGGGAACTGCATCCTGAGACGCAGGTTGAGGTAGTCGACGGGGAAATCATCGTCGACCGTCCTTCGGATAATAAAAGGCACAAGTCCCTCCATGGCTTGACCCGGACCCTAGTAGCCAACATGGTGGAAGGTGTGGTCAAAGGCTACCAGAAGAACCTGGTGATCAGCGGAGTGGGCTATAGGGCGGCGAAGCAGGGAGAGAAGCTGGTGCTGACCGTAGGCTATTCCCATCCGGTGGAGATTGAGCCGCCGACGGGCATTGAAATCGACGTACCAGCCCCCACCCGGATTTCCGTCCGGGGAATTGACAAGGAATTGGTGGGGGAGATTGCGGCCAATATTCGGGCGGTCCGCAAGCCTGAACCCTATTTGGGAAAGGGAATTAGGTATGAAAACGAACGGATCCGGCGGAAGGCCGGCAAGGCCGGGAAGGTAGGATAAGGGGAGGGGTGAGGCCTGATGGCACAATTTGACCGGCGAGGTGCCCGGGCGAGGCGCCATGTGCGGGTGCGCAAACGAATAGAAGGAACACCGGAGCGTCCGCGCCTGGTAGTGTACCGGAGCCTGCACCACATTTACGCGCAAGTAATCGATGATACAGTTGGCCGGACCTTGGTTGCCGCCAGCACCCTGGATCCCGAACTAAGGGAGCAAGTTGCGGGTTTGAGCGGCAAGGAAAGAGCGAAGGCCGTGGGCGAACTAGTCGCCAAGCGCGCCTTGACCAAAGGAATTGAACAAGTGGTCTTTGACCGGGGCGGCAACATCTATCATGGGCGGGTGGCAGCCCTTGCCGATGGAGCTCGTTCGGGAGGACTTAAGCTTTGACTCGGGGCAGAAGGAGGGAATCGAGTTTGGCCCATAAAATCAACCCTGATCAACTGGAACTGGAAGAGAAGGTTGTCAGCATTAATCCCGTCGCCAAGACGGTGAAGGGCGGTCGGAAGCGGAGCTTTAGCGCTTTAGTCGTAGTTGGCGACGGCCGCGAGCATGTAGGCGTCGGTCTGGGAAAGGCCCGGGATGTATCCGGGGCCATTCGGAAGGCTGTGGACGACGGCAAGAAAAACTTGATTAAGGTGCCTGTTGTGGGAACCAGCATTCCCCATGAGGTTACCAGCAATTTTGCCGGCGCAAAAGTGTTTCTCCGGCCCGCCGTTGAAGGTACGGGCGTGATTGCGGGGGGACCTGTCCGAGCTGTGTTGGAGCTTGGCGGGATCAGAGATATTTTGACCAAGTCCCTAGGCTGCAACAACCCGATTAACGTTGCCCGGGCGACCATTGAAGGTTTGAAGTCCCTGCGCACCGCGGAGGATGTGGCCCGGATACGGGGCAAGAGTGTGGAAGAAATCGTGTGAATGGGGGTAACCGAGGGTGGCTGGTAAAATCAAGATCAGCTGGGTAAAGAGCGCGATCGGCTTTCCTGAGGACCAGAAGGCCACCATTGCCGCTTTGGGTCTACGCAAACTTAATCAGAGCGTCATCCAGGATGATACCCCTGTCATTCGGGGGATGCTTCATAAGGTAAGACACCTGGTCAAGGTGGAGGAAGTTGAAGACTAGAGCTCGAGGGAGGTGAGTGGGTTGCAGCTGCATGAACTGAGACCGAGCCCGGGAAACAAGCGAAACAGAAGGCGAGTAGGTCGAGGGATCGGTTCGGGCCTGGGCAAGACGTCCGGACGGGGCCATAAGGGTCAAGGATCCAGATCCGGGGGCGGCAAAGGTCCTGGCTTCGAAGGGGGCCAGACTCCCCTACAGCGCCGACTGCCCAAGCGGGGCTTTAAGAATCCATTCCGAAAAGAATATGCCGAGGTCAATGTACGGGACCTCAACCGCTTTGCCGCAAAGACCGTGATAACTCCGAAGCTCCTGATCGAAAGCGGCCTGGTCAAAGACATGAAAGACGGCGTCAAGATCCTGGGTATGGGAGATCTAGACCGGGATCTGACGGTGCAGGCCCACAAATTCACTGGGGGAGCCCGGGAAAAGATCGAGGCCGCCGGTGGCAAGGTAGAGGTGATATAGGTGTTAGAACCCGTCCGGAACGCCATGAAGATTCCCGAACTACGAAGGAAGATCCTCTACTCCGTAGCTTTGCTGGTAGTTTTTCGAGTGGGATCCTACGTGCCTGTTCCCGGGGTGGACTCAGCCGCTCTGGCCAGGCAGTTGGGGGTAGACAGGGGTAATATTTTTGGCTTCCTGGATCTGTTTGCTGGGGGCGCGCTGAGCCGCTTCAGCGTCTTTGCCATGGGAGTAAGCCCCTATATTACCTCATCCATTATTCTGCAACTTTTGACCATCGTCATCCCCCAGCTGGAAGAACTGGCTAAAGAGGGCGGCGTGGAAGGCAGACGCAAGATCGCGAACTATACTCGCTACGGTGCCGTTGTGTTGGGGCTCATTCAGGCCTTTGGGATTACCATGCTGGCCCGCAACTACAACGTCCTGGTGACCGGTGGGACCTTTAACATGGTGTTGATCGTTACCACCTTGGTGGCAGGCACGACCCTGCTTATGTGGGTGGGCGAGAAGATCTCAGAAAATGGAATCGGCAACGGGATCTCTTTGATAATCTTCGTGGGCATCGTTGCCAGCATGCCCTTCCAGATTATCCAGGCGGTCCAGGGTGTTATCCGGGGCGTCATCAGCCCCTTGAGTCTGATCCTGTTCTTGTTGCTGTCGGTCTTGGTTGTGGCGGGAGTGGTGATGATCCAGCAGGGTCAGCGCCGCATTCCGGTCCAGTATGCCAAGCGGGTTGTAGGCAGACGCATGTATGGTGGCCAAAGCACCCATATCCCCCTAGGGGTCAACCAGGCAGGGGTCATACCAGTTATTTTCGCATCATCGGTGCTGGCTTTTCCTTTGACCCTGGCCCAGTTCATCCCGGCCCTCGAGGGGCTGTCTCGTGTTGTGGGATATGGAACGGTAGTGTATAATGTCCTGTATGCCCTTTTAACCATGTTCTTTACCTACTTTTACACGGCGGTAACTTTCGATCCCCGTGAAGTGGCCGAGAATATGAAAAAGTGGGGAGGCTTCGTCCCAGGGCTGCGGCCGGGACGTCCGACTGCCCAATACCTTGATCGGATTTTGACGAGGATCACCTTGGTGGGTGCAGTGTTCCTTGCCCTGATGGCCGTTTCACCGTATATCATGGCCGGGATTACCAGGATGCCTCCAGGCATGCTGTACTTTGGCGGAACGAGCGTGTTGATCGCTGTAGGTGTGGCCTTGGATACGGTGAAGCAGATTGAAGCCCACCTGCTCATGCGACATTATGAAGGCTTCCTAAGGTAGCAGGGGGACTAAAGCGGGGAGGAATGTCGCCGTGCGTCTTGTAATAATGGGTTTGCCCGGCGCAGGTAAAGGCACCCAGGCGGCGCTGCTGTCGGAGAAGTTTGGCATACCCCACATCTCTACGGGGGCCATGTTCCGCGCAGCAAAGGGGGCAGGAGGTCCTCTGGCCCGAAAGATAGCCCAGCACATTGACCAGGGTGAACTGGTGCCCGATGGGCTCGCCCTGGCCGTTGTCAGGGCCAGGTTGGAACAGGAGGATTGCCGTGATGGCTTCTTGCTGGACGGGTTTCCCCGGACGGTGAGTCAAGCCCGGATGTTTGAGCAACTGTTGGATGAGATGGGAATCAAGCTGGATGCGGCAATTGACATCGTCATCTCCGCGGATGAGGCTGTTAGGCGAATCGTGGAGCGAAAGACCTGTCCGCGCTGTGGTGCAACCTACCCAGGGGGGACCGAAGTGTGCAGCGTCTGTCAAGTGCCATTGGCCAAGAGGGAAGATGATGATGAACCAACGGCCCGCAAACGCTTGTTAATTTACGAAGAGCAGACATGGCCCTTAGTTGAGTTTTACCGGGAGCGGGGACTGCTGCTAAAGGTCCACGGTGAAGGCCCCATTGACCAAGTCTTTCACCGGGTCCTGGCCCAGATCAGGGGACTGCAGGCGGATGAGGTGCTGGGATGATTATCCTCAAGTCGAACAACGAATTAGCCCTCATGAGGCGAGCAGGGCGCATCGTCGCCCAGGCCCACGAGCTCCTCAAGGCTCATATCAAGCCGGGGATGAGGACGGAGGAGTTGGATGCTCTCGTGGAGGATTTCTTCCGGAAAGAAGGGGCCATCCCGGCCTTCAAAGGGTACCGGGGTTATCCTGCGAGCATTTGCACTTCGGTGAACGATGAAGTGGTCCACGGCATTCCGGGGGATCGGGTTCTGAAAGAAGGAGACATCATTGGGGTAGACATCGGCGCCATCGTCGACGGATACTGCGGCGACGGGGCCTGGACCTACCCGGTGGGGCAGATCGAGCCTCAGGCCCAGGAGCTCCTTGAGGTTACCGAAGAAGCCCTCTACAAGGGGATTGCCCAGATGATGGCCGGGAATCGCTTATCGGACATTTCCCACGCCATTGAGACCTTTGTCGAGGAGCAGGGCTACTTTGTGGTGCGGGACTTTGTCGGCCACGGCATTGGACGGGCCATGCATGAAGAGCCTCAAGTGCCCAATTTCGGGCCGCCGGGGCGGGGGCCGGTGCTAAAGCCTGGGATGACATTGGCGGTGGAGCCCATGGTCAACAGCAGCGATTACCGGGTGCGGATCGCGCCCGATCAATGGACAGTCTATACCCTCGATGGGGGTCTTTCCGCCCACTTCGAACATACCATCGCCGTTACCGAAGGGGAGCCATTGATTTTGACAGCCCTCTAGTGGGCAGGAGAGGACGTTGTGGTATAATTAAGCGGGCTGGCCTGAATGAACGGACGGGAGGGAGGAGCTTGCTATGGTTCGACCTGGTCAACTGGTCACATCGACAGCGGGGCGGGATCGAGGGAAGCAGTACTTGGTGGTGGGCACCTCTCCCGATGGTACGGCTCTGGTAGCTGATGGACAGGGACGAGGAATTGATCGTCCCAAACGCAAGAATCCCAAACATTTGGTGGTCCACCAACAGGTTGCCGGGGAAATAGCGGCAAAGCTGGCAGAGGCGAGTACGGTCAGCGATGAGGAAATCAGGGACGCTTTGATGAGTTTAACACAACGCCATCGGGGAGGGTTGTGAACATATGGCGAAGGATGATGTAATCGAAGTACAAGGGACGGTTGTGGAACCGCTGCCGAATGCGATGTTTCGGGTGGAGCTGGATAATGGGCATAAGGTATTGGCCCACATTTCCGGTAAGATGCGGATGCACTTCATACGTATTCTGCCGGGGGATAAGGTGACGGTTCAGCTTTCTCCCTATGATTTGACTAGGGGAAGAATAGTGTATCGCTTTAAATAGAAAGGTGGTCCCTAAGAGGGGGTAGACGAAGATGAAAGTGCGTTCTTCAGTCAAGCCGATGTGCGAAAAATGCAAGGTCATTAAGCGCAAAGGCCGTGTCCGGGTAATTTGCGAGAACCCCAAGCACAAGCAAAGACAGGGCTAGGGTTGTTGAGAGGAGGGAAAGGACTTGGCAAGAATTGCAGGGGTGGACCTGCCTAGGGATAAACGAGTAGAAGTCGCCCTGACTTATATTTACGGCATTGGACGGAGCAGGTCCAATGAGATTTTGGCGAAAACCAAGGTCAATCCTGATACACGGGTTAGGGACCTGACAGAAGACGAAGTTTCCCGGCTGCGAGAAGTAATCGACCGGGATTACCGCGTGGAAGGTGACTTGCGCCGGGAAGTGTCCATGAACATCAAGCGCTTGATGGACATTGGCTCCTATCGAGGCATACGTCATCGGCGCGGTTTGCCCACCAGGGGACAGCGGACCAGGACCAATGCTCGAAGCCGCAAAGGACCCAAACGGACGGTGGGAGTACGGCGAAGGGGCTAGTTTGAAAGGAGGCAAGAGGGATGGCCAGATCCAGAAGAGGTGCAAGGCCGAGGCGCAGGGAGCGTAAAAACATCGAAAGCGGCATCGCCCATATCCGCTCGACCTTTAATAATACCATCGTCACCATTACGGACAGGCAAGGGAACGTAGTTTCCTGGGCCAGTGCCGGCAACATGGGTTTTAAGGGTTCCCGTAAAGGAACGCCCTTTGCCGCGGGCATGGCGGCGGAGGAAGCGGCCAAGGCAGCCATGGAACACGGGATGAGATCCATCGAAGTATTTGTCAAAGGACCCGGTTCAGGGCGCGAAGCGGCTATCCGGCAGCTGCAGGCTGCAGGTTTGGATGTCACCATGATCAAAGACGTCACACCCATACCCCATAACGGCTGTCGTCCGCCGAAGCGGCGTCGGGTGTAATACGGACAGTTGGAGGTGATTTGTGATGGCTAGACATACCGGTGCCGTCTGCCGGCTCTGCCGGCGGGAAGGCACGAAGCTATTTCTTAAAGGTGAACGCTGCTATACGGGAAAATGTGCGGTGGATCGAAGGGGCTATCCGCCAGGTCAGCATGGCCAGGGACGCAAGCGGGTGTCCGAATACGCCTTGCACTTGCGGGAGAAGCAGAAGGCCCGTCGCACCTAC
>JAAZLZ010000155.1 GCA_012799075.1 Bacillota bacterium | reverse complement strand
GTCCTTGGCCCAGCAAACGGTGGTTGCCTATGAGCCGATATGGGCCATTGGGACGGGACGCAATGCTTCCGCCGAGGAGGCAAATCGGGTCATCGGCCTCATCCGGGAAACCATCGCAGGGATTTATGGGGATGGGGTCGCCGGGAAGGTCCGCATCCAGTGCGGTGGCAGCGTCAAGAAGGAAAACATTGCCGAATTCATGGATCAGCCAGAGATCGATGGGGCCCTAGTGGGTGGGGCAAGCCTGGATCCGGAAGGATTTGCCGTCATCGCCCGAGGGGGTCGAAGTTGAAAAAGGAGGCCCCTTGTTTGGACAAGGTACGCAAAGTAGTATTGGTCATTCTCGATGGTTGGGGGATCAGCAATACGTGGGACTGCAATGCGGTGGCCCGGGCCAAGACCCCCAATATCGATGGATTAATGAATAGCTGCCCCTCCTGTCGGTTGTCGGCTTCGGGTGAAAGCGTGGGTTTGATGCCCGGCCAAATGGGGGACTCTAATGTAGGCCATTTGAACCTTGGTGCAGGTCGGATTGTCTACCAATATGTGCAGCAGATCAACCGGGCCATTGCCGACGGCTCCTTCATGGCCAACGAGGAGCTGCAAAGGGTCATGGCCTATGTCCGGGAGCGGGGGTCGGCCCTTCATTTGATGGGCTTGCTCTCCCCAGGCGGTGTCCACAGCCACAGCGATCATTTATACGCCCTGCTTCGGCTCGCTAAGGAAAGCGGTTTGGAAAAGGTCTTCATTCACTGTTTTCTCGACGGTCGGGATGTGCCCCCGGCAAGTGCCGTCCCTTACATGGAAGAACTGCTGGAACAGACTAAGTCCATCGGCATCGGCCAGGTGGCCACCGTCATGGGCCGCTATTATGCCATGGATCGGGACAACCGGTGGGAACGGGTGGAGAAGGCCTGGCAGGCCTTGGTCCAAGGACAAGGAAGAAAAAGCCCAGATCCCGTCGGGGCAATCAAGGAAGCCTATGAGCGGGGGGAGACAGACGAGTTTGTCTTGCCCACCGTTGTCTGTGAGCGAGATGAACCCGTGGCCGTCATTCAGGATGGGGATGGGGTGCTTTTCTTCAACTTTCGCGCGGATCGAGCCCGTCAGCTCACCCGGGCCTTTGTCGATAAAGATTTCACCTGCTTTCGCCGACGGGCCCCCAAGGTCCATTTTATGGGCATGACGCGCTATGATGAGGAGCTTGATGCGCCCTTCGCCTTTCCGCCCCAGGATATGCGCAATACCCTGGGCGAGGTAGTCAGTCGCCTCGGTTGGAAGCAGCTTCGCATTGCTGAGACGGAGAAATACGCCCACGTCACCTTTTTCTTCAGTGGCGGCCAGGAAGAGCCCTTTCCGGGGGAGACGCGGCGGTTGATTCCTTCTCCGAAGGTGGCAACTTATGATCTTAAGCCTGAAATGAGCGCCGTTAAGGTGACGGATGCGGTGGAGGAAGAACTGGCCTCGGGCGATTATCAGCTGGTGGTGCTCAATTTTGCCAATTTGGACATGGTGGGCCATACAGGGGTCATGGAGGCGGCCATTAAGGCGGTGGAAACCGTTGACCGTTGT
>JAAZLZ010000154.1 GCA_012799075.1 Bacillota bacterium | reverse complement strand
TAATACTTCCGGGCCTCCCCGCAGGCGAGGCAAGGTTAAGATGTGCTGTTTCAATTGACTTGCCACCGAGCGCTCTTCGAGGAACTCCCTTAGCAAAACATAATCCCGGCGGAGGAGGGCGCTTCGCAGGCGGCGCTGGGAGCGGGCATCCAGTCCCGTTTCCTCCAAGAGGCCCCGGCAGTAATCCACATGACCGATATCGATCTGGGGCCTAAGGCCGCATTCCTGCAAGATGGCGTGGGCCAGGGCGATGATCTCCCCGTCCGATGCGGGTCCCCGGGCCCCGATGAGCTCGGCCCCCGCCTGGTGAAACTCCCGGTAGCGCCACATTTGGCTCTCTTCATGGCGAAACACCGGGGCATTGTAGGCCAAGCGCAAAGGCTTCGGCTCATCTTGAAGGCGCGCGGCCACCACCCGGGCAATAGGGGTGGTTAGGTCCGGCCGGAGGGCCAAAATCTCCCCTTCCCGGTCGAAGAACTTGAACATTTTCTGCTCTAAGTCCCATCCTCCGCCGACCCTCAAGGCATCGTAGAACTCATAGGTTGGCGTGATGATCTCCTGGTATCCCCAAGCCGCAAAGACTTTCAGGATGAGCTTCTCCACCGCGCGCCGCTGGGCCGCTTGGATGGGCAGGCAATCCTTGGTGCCCCTGGGGGTCTGCCTTTTGGTGTGTTCCATGACCCTCATTCCCATTCAATGGTAGATGGCGGTTTGGAGCTGATATCGTAGACCACCCGGTTGACCCCGTCCACCTCGTTGACAATCCGGCGGGCCATTTTGTCTAACAGGTCATGGGGCAGGCGGGCCCAGTCCGCGGTCATGGCATCCTCGCTTCTCACCGCCCGGATGGCGACTAGATGGCCGTAGGTCCGCTTGTCTCCCTGGACGCCGACGGTCCGGGTATCCGACAGGACGGCAAAATACTGCCAGATCTGCCGGGCAAGTCCATAGGCTTTGATCTCGTCGGTGACGATCTTGTCTGCCTGCTGCAAAATATGTAATTTCGCCAAGGTCACCTCGCCGATGATCCGGACGGCCAGGCCCGGTCCCGGGAAGGGCTGGCGCCAGATGATGTCATCGGGCAGTCCCAGCTCCCCTGCCAGCTTGCGGACCTCGTCTTTGAACAAATCCCGCAGGGGCTCAACCAATTCCAGCTCCATGTCCTCAGGCAGCCCCCCCACATTGTGGTGGCTTTTGATCCCTTCGGCGGTGGAGGTGCCGCTTTCGATCACGTCGGAATACAAGGTCCCTTGGACTAAGAATTTGACATTGGGGATCTTGGCGGCTTCTTCTTCGAAGACCCGGATGAACTCCTCGCCGATGATCTTCCGCTTGGCCTCCGGATCGGCCACACCCTGCAGGCGGGTCAGGAAGCGCTCCCGGGCATCCACATGGACCAGGGGTATGTGGAAGTCCCGGCGGAAGGTCCGCGCCACCTCTTCCCCCTCCCCGGCCCTAAGCAGCCCGTGATCGACGAAGATGCAGGTGAGCTGATCCCCAACGGCTTTGTAGACCAGGGCCGCCGCGGCCGCGGAGTCAACCCCGCCGCTAAGGCCGCAAACCAGCCGTCCATCCCCCACCTGCCGGCGAATGTCGGCCACTTTGTCCTCGATGAAGGAGGAGATGGTCCAGTTGGCCTGGCAGCCGCAAATGTCAAAGACGAAATTGACCAGCATCTCCGCGCCCCCCTGGGTGTGGGCCGCCTCGGGGTGGAACTGGACGGCATAGAGCTTCCGCTCCCGGTCAAACATCGCGGCAATGGGGGTGTTGGGAGTGGATGCGGCCGGGACAAACCCCAAGGGCACATCGAGGACCAAGTCTCCCCGGCTCATCCAGCAGTCAATCTGGCTGCCGGAGGCTAGATGCCGGAAGATGTCGGTGTTTTCCTTGATGAGGAGCTTGGCCGACCCGTAATCCTCGCAGGCTCCCTCCTCGACCCTGCCCCCCAGTTCATGGGCCATGTACTGCATGCCATAGCAAATCCCCAGGGTGGGCAGACCCGTCTCCAGCAAGCCCTCAGGTCCCCGGGGAGCATCGGGTCCGTAAACGCTGGCCGGCCCCCCGG
>JAAZLZ010000153.1 GCA_012799075.1 Bacillota bacterium | reverse complement strand
TATCGATAAGGTGACGGCGGAAATCGTGGCCGGCCCGGATATAGTCAGCCGGGGCTTCGTCTACATGAGGGAGTCGGAGGAATTGATTGAAGAGGCCCGTGAAAAGGTTAAGAGGGCCCTTAATGAATGCGAGTTGAAACAGGTGACGGAGTGGGGGATCCTCAAGGACCGATCGCGGGAAGTCCTAAGCAGATTTCTCTACGAAAAGACGAAGCGGCGTCCAATGATCCTGCCGATCATCATGGAGGTTTAATATTTCTGCGGGATTCACCACATACTAACCGCTGTAGCAGACAGTAGGCTGAGAGGTGAAACCCGCAGTGCACAGAGCCTCAACTAACTACGGTGATGAAGCCACCGGCGCTCAGAAGATGGAACAAGCTGAACCATTAGTCAATCCGACCCTTGAGGCAATGCGCCAGTTGGGGCAGTTAGCCCCACCGGCGCCTGTGGAGTCAAACATCCATTGCCTTTCCATTGTCGGACAGATTGAAGGGCACATGATTCTGCCCCCCAAGAACAAGACGACGAAATATGAACATATCATTCCCCAATTGGTGGCCATTGAGCAAAGCCCTATGATCGAGGGTGTACTCATCATCCTCAACACCATCGGCGGTGACATTGAAGCGGGATTGGCCATCGCGGAAATGATCAAGACCATGTCAAAGCCGTCTGTATCATTCGTTTTGGGGGGGGGACACTCCATCGGGATTCCCATCGCCGTCGCCGCTCGCTATTCCTTCATTTCCGATACTTCAACCGTCACCATTCATCCTATCCGGCTGACCGGCATGGTGATCAGTGTTCCCCAGACCTATGAATATCTAGAGAAAATGCAGGACAGAGTGATTCGCTTCATCGTCAGCAACTCCAATATCACCGATGAGAAGCTGCGTGAATTGATGTTTCGCACCGGTGAATTAGTAAGGGATGTGGGGACTGTTCTCGTCGGCAAAGAAGCGGTGGATGTGGGCCTTATGGATGAGCTGGGGGGTCTTTCCCAGGCGATGGGAAAGCTGAACGCCCTCATCGACGAGAACAAAGAGGAGACAGACGAAGGAGGGTGAGGATGTGTTGCTGTATACGATCCTCCCCATCGAAGAGGTGATGGAAGGCTGGGATGAATTCGAACCCCAGTATGTGGAATTGCAGCAAGGCAGCATCACCATGTTGGTTGAGCCCCTTGGGTTTGGCCAGGGACGCATTGTCCGCATTATCAGTTCCGATGCATCGAATTACCTAAAGCCCCGGCTGCAGCCCGGTTGTCTAATCAGCCTAATCCCGTGACAGTCTATTCCCTTGCGCCTTTACATAGAATTATGCGGGGCGATGTGGAATGGCTGTCTTGTTGGTCTTTTTGGGTCTGGCCATCATGCTTGTCGGCATCCGGGTGATGAGTTGTGGCTTAAGTCGGGCTGTGGGCCCAAGAATGCGGGGCCTTCTTCATCACCTGACCAGGACCCCCCTGGTCGGGTTTCTGACCGGAATCGTTGCTGCCGCCGCTGCCCAAAGCAGCAGTTTGGTGACCGTTCTTTTGGTAGGGATGGTTGATGCTGGCCTGCTGGATTATGCTCAAGCCTTTAGCATCATGCTTGGCGCCAACGTGGGAACCACATTCACCCTGCAGCTGCTTGCCTTATCGAGGGATTCTTACGCCCTGCCTCTGTTTTGCGCGGGGCTGGCCCTGGTTGCTTTTTTCCGCCGAGGGCACCTTTATTACTTGGGATGCATCTTCCTGGGGAGCGGGAGCATCTTCTTAGGGTTCAGCCTCACTTCGATGGCCTGTGCCGGATTAGAGCATGAGCCTTCTTTTCGCAATTGGCTGGCCCAAAGGGCCCATGATCCTTATTACGGCTTAATGCTGGGATGTGTGGTCACCGGGATCATTCAAAGCAGCAGCGCCGTCATGGGGATGGTAGCCGCCATGGCCCGGGAGGGTTTGGTTAGCCTTCATCTTGCCGTATCCATTTGTCTGGGAGCAAATGTGGGCACCTGTGTTACTTCTTTGCTTACATCCCTGGGAACGGGCGTTGCCGGCCGACGAACGGCAGTGGCCCATCTCCTGTTCAACATATTAGGTGCGGCGGCTCTCTTCCCGCTATTGCCCTGGTTTGTCCCTATGGTAGCTGCCACCAGCCTAGATCCGGCTTTGCAGACAGCTAACGCCCATACCATATTCAATGTGGTTACGGCCTTATTCGCGCTGCCCCTTACTTCTTGGTTTGTAAGTCTGGTGCTCAGGCTGGTTCCGGATAAATAGCCATGAGTCATGGAGGGATTTTTTCCCCGGTCAAAGAATCACTACACCAGTAGAAAGGAGAGGCCAAATGAGTCCTCTGCAGGCGCTTATTCTAGGAGTCATCCAGGGCCTAACCGAATTCTTGCCAGTAAGTTCCAGCGGACATTTGGTGATGGCGCAGCAGCTGATGGGGTTGCGTTTGCCCGGTGTCACCTTTGAGGTTTGCCTTCACTTTGGCACCCTTGTTGCGGTTCTGATTGTGTTTCGCCCAGAGATTACCCAAATCATCTTGGCGCTGGGGGGCTTGATTGGGAAGGGGCCCCATCGACGGACAGGGGATCTATCCCTGCTTTTGCTGATGGTCATTGTCTCTCTTCCTGCGGGGATAGTAGGGATACTCTTCAGTGACCAAGTAGGGAATCTGTTTGAACGACCAGAGGTCGTCGGGTGGGCCTTGTTAGCTACGGGGGGCCTCCTTTGGCTCTCGGACCGGAAAGCACAGGCCCACGGGATCTTGCTGGACGAAATCGGCCCTAGGGACGCTCTTTTCATAGGCGGGGGACAGGCTTTAGCTCTCATCCCAGGCTTGTCCCGCTCGGGCACAACGATTGCCTTTGGGCTTTTCCGGGGGTTGGACCGGGAAACGGCCGCTCGGTTTTCCTTTTTGCTCTCTGTACCCGCCATCGGCGGAGCTACCCTGTTGGAGCTGCGGCATTTGGAAGCCTTCAATCTGGAAATGGGTTTAGGCGTCCTGATGGTAGGCACCATCAGCGCGGCTGTTTCCGGTTATCTTGCTGTGCGTTTGCTCCTCAGGTTGATCCGTTCCAACCGTCTGACTTATTTTTCCTATTACACTTGGGCCGTAGGCCTAATGCTAATACTTAGGCCCTTTGTTAGGGGTAGTGGTATCTGATGAGCAAGCTCATCCGAATGCCTTCGCGAAGGCCCCGGGTAAACTTTCGTTTACTTGTCATTAGCGCCATTATTATTTTCAGTGTCTTTAGCCTGGTCCGCTCGGTGATTCATCGCCGGGGCGGGCTAATCATACGGACCATCAGGGCAGAGCCGGGGGTTTTGGAGCTCTCCCGCCAGCTGGAAGTGCTTGCCATTCGTCGGGAACAGGTGTTTTTTGCTCCGGGAGCCGGCCGGGCAACTCTGTTGATCAAGGAAGGACAGCGGGTGCCTGCAGGAACAACGGTTGTTGAAATAAGGGATGAGACTGGGGAACAGGAAATCCAGCCTCTCCTCATTGAAGCCCGTGAGAAGGTGCGCCGTTTTGACCTGGAGGCCATGGAAGCTTTGCACCACTTAGATGAGGCGATCACCGAACTGGACATCAAGCTGGCCCGCACACCAAAGGAAAAGCGTAAGGCCCTTCAACAGGAAAAACAAAAGCTTCTCGAGGAAAAAGAGAAGCAAAGCCGGGCAAACGCCCAGGAACGAAAGGAACTCATGTCCCGGGTGGAAGAATACCTAGCCATTTGGCAGGGAGTCGTCCGTCATGTGAATACCCCAACAGCGGGGGTCATTCGCTACGAGATGGATGGACTGGAAGGGACCCTGACGCCCAAGACAGCGCTGCAGCTGTCCCGTTCCCAGGTCGGTGAGCTCTCGCCGGTACGGGAAACCCGTCGCAGTGACGAACTAGTTAAGGAGGGGGCTCCCCTCTTTAAGTTGATCGACAACTACGCCCTTTTCCTCCTGGGCTATCTTGAGCCAGGGTCAATGGATTATCGAGTGGGTCAACGGGTATGGTTTCGATTGCCCGGCATCACCCAGGAGCTCCCCGGTCGGGTTGAAGACTTAGGGCCCCAGGGGGACCTGCAAGGAGTGCTCTTTCGGATCGAGCGCTACTTGCCCGCCTTTGACATGCTCAGACAACTCCGGGCGGAAGTGGTCACTGCTCGTTACCAAGGGACCGTCCTGCCCCGGAGGGTGCTTAGGATGCGGGGTCAACAGGTGGGTGTATACGTTCGCACCGTTGACGGGCCCGCCTTTCAATCTGTTGATGTCTTGGGGGAGAAGGATGGACTGGTCTGTGTTGACGGCCTTCCCCGAGGAACCCGGGTTATTAGCGGAGGACTGTGGCTTAGAGAAGGTATCCGCGCCCCGAATAGAGAATGAGTGGGGGTGAACATTATGGATGGGATAAGGGCTAATGTTGCCCGGATACGGGATGAAATAGCAGCAGCAGCCGAGTCTAGCGGCCGGACAGCGGAGGCGATTACTCTGGTTGCCGTCAGCAAGACGGTGGAACCGATTCGAATCCAGGCGGCTATCGAAGCCGGGATTAGACATCTGGGGGAGAATCGGGTCCAGGAAGCCCAGGAAAAAGTCCCGTTGATCCATGGCCCGGTTACTTGGCACATGGTGGGGCATCTACAGAGAAACAAAGCAGGACAGGCGGTCGAGCTGTTTGATATGATCCAATCGGTTGATAGCAAGCGGTTGGCTGAAGCATTAAGCCGCAGGGCTCTCCAAGCTGACCGGATAGTGGACGTTTTAGTGGAAGTAAATGTCGGTGGGGAAGCAAGCAAGATAGGAATATCACCCGAAGAAACAGAAAGCTTGATCGAGGACATTAAGGACCTGCCCGGGATAAGTGTAAGGGGACTGATGACCATTCCTCCCTATGACCCCAACCCGGAGAAGGTCCGTCCCTACTTTCGGCGGATGCATGAATTGTTCCAACGCCTAAAGGACAAGACCCCAACGCCCATGGTTCATTTGTCCATGGGGATGAGTAGCGATTTTGCCGTGGCAATTGAAGAGGGAGCAACGATGGTCCGGGTGGGCACTGCTATTTTCGGAGCTAGGGACCAATAGGAGGGAAGGGTATGGGGTTTTTGGATCGGGTTCTCGGTTTAATGGGCGTCCAGGTGGAGCATGAGGAAGAACCGGAAGCGGTTCCTGTTGTCCCACAGGAGACACCCAGTCGTTGGCAGCGTAAACGAACGCCTGCCCCAGTGGTGAACTTGCCCAGTCAGCGGCAGCCCATTAGAGTTGTTGTCCTGGAACCCCTATCATATGATGAAGTACAGCAGATTGCCGATCACCTAAAGGGAAGGCGACCGGTGATCCTCCGGGTCACCGATTTAGATAGGGACCTAGCCAAACGCATCGTTGACTTTGCTAGCGGGACAATCTATGCCCTGGATGGTTCTGTGCAACAATTAGGGGACGGCATTTACCTTTTTGCTCCCAACAATGTCATTATTGAAGCCGATGAGACAAGTCTAAGTCGAGGATTCCTGGATCGGTTCTAATTGGGAGGCTTAAACATGGCGACGGGGAAGGAACGCTTGGGGATTATCGGGGTCGGGGCCATGGGCTCCGCCTTGTTGACGGGTGTCTTACGGCAAGGGCTGTTTGCCCCGGATCAGGTTATCATTAATGATTTGGATGCGAACCGTTCTGCACAGGTGGCAAAGGGCGCCAAAGTGCGGGCCGCATCCTCGAACTTGGATGTGGTGGATAATGCCGATGTGCTCCTACTAGCCGTGAAGCCAAAGGATGTTGGTTCAGTCCTGGGGGAAATTGGCCAACGGTTGAGTGCCCGGCAG
Organism: Bacillota bacterium; assembly: GCA_012799075.1. Taxonomy (GTDB): domain Bacteria; phylum Bacillota; class Limnochordia; order JAAZLZ01; family JAAZLZ01; genus JAAZLZ01. The sequence continues at coordinate 6,132 of JAAZLZ010000153.1, read as the reverse complement.
CTTCTCTTGTCGATTGCGGCCGGCATTGATTTGGCTTTCATCGAAGGCCGCGTGTCTTCGGGTGTACCTGTGATCCGAGTGATGCCCAACACCCCATGCCTTGTTGGACGGGGAGCGATTGCCTTAAGTCCAGGCAGGAGCGTTGATAATGATACCCTTGATTTTGGTCGGCGGATTTTCGCCGCTGTGGGCAAGGTCGTCATCGTCGATGAACCATTGATGGATGCGGTGACCGGTCTTAGCGGCAGCGGCCCGGCTTTTGTGTATACCGTCATTGAAGCTCTCAGTGATGGCGGCGTTGCCGCTGGGCTGCCCCGGTCCATCGCAGACCAATTGGCCGTTGAGACAGTCCTGGGAACGGCGGTTATGGTAGCGGAAACTGGGGAGCATCCGGCGAAACTGCGGGACATGGTGACCTCCCCAGCGGGCACAACCATCGCCGGGATGCGAGTCCTAGAGGAGGGGGGCATTCGCAGCGCCCTCATCGAGGCGGTTCTCCGCGCAACGGAACGGTCTTGCCAGTTGGGTGAGACGCAAAGGAGGCAGCCCTAATTGCCCATCATTTATTTGGTTAGGACGGCTTTCATGATTTATCGCTGGATTTTGCTGGCCCGGGTCCTCATCTCCTGGGTGAGCCCCAATCCCTACCACCCGGCCGTTAGAACCCTTTATGACTTGACGGAACCTGTCCTAAGGCCATGCCGCAGCTTGCTGCCCGCTTACCAAGGGATTGACTTTTCGCCGATTATTGCTTTCCTTGGCTTGGGAATCTTGGAGCGGGTGATTATGGGCATCCTTTACGGCATCTTTTTTTAGCTTGTTGGGGGAGGGGAAGAGTTGTTCAATCGGGAAAGCCTGCTTGAGCCCTTCGTCGGGGAAGACCGGGAGATTGCCGCGCGCATCCTCGACTTGGCCGAGCTTGCTTACAAGTACAATCGACCGGAGCACGGTGATTTCTTAGATCCCCATGGGCAGAAGGTGGCCTTGGAGGTTGTCCGCTGGCTGAAGGGCTTTATCTTTCGCCTTAATGGCGGCTACAAGACTGCAGAGAGAAAGCGATTGAGTCTGATTCCTGACTATTTCTTCGCTGACGACACCGATTCGCCTGTAGTTGCCTTGCAGGTGGAGGGGGACTTCCGGTTTACCAAGGCAGCCCATCGGGATGTTTTGGGAAGCCTGATGAGTTTGGGTCTGCGTCGAGAGAAGGTGGGCGATATTCTACCTGTTCAGGAAGGCTGTCAGATCCTTTTGGCGGCCGAAATCGCCGACTTTGTGGAGACGAACTTGACCAGGATAAAAGGGGTGCCCGTTGAGGCAAAATCCATTGAGCTGGAGCAATTGGCAGTCGAGCCTGAACAGGTGAAGCCCATTCGTGCTACGGTGGCCTCCCTCAGGCTAGACGCTGTTGCAGCAGTCGGGTACGGATTATCGCGCAGCAAGATGGCTGTGGAAATCAAAGGCCAAAAGGTCAGGCTGAACTGGCAGCCAGTGTCTAACCCCGCCTTGCCGGTCAAAAAGGGTGATGTCCTATCCATCCGGGGCAGGGGACGGGTTGTCATCGAGGACATCCTGGGGACGACTAGGAAAGGGCGCCAAAGCATTCTCCTGGTTCGCTATCGTTGAAGGGGGGAAAGGCAGTGCTAACACCACGGGACATCCACGAAGCCGAGTTTAAGACGGTGTGGAGGGGTTATTCCCCACAAGAGGTGGACGAGTTTCTAGGCAAGTTGGTTAAGAAGTATGAGGAGCTTTGTCAAGAAAATGAAAACCTGAAAGAAAGCCTGGAAGAATTAGAGACCCGCCTCGGCGAGTATTCTAGGCTGGAGCTGACCATTGTCGATACCTTGGAAACGGCCAAGCGGACAGCGGAGGACCTGAAGGCAGTCGCCGAACGGGAAAGGGAAGTGATCCTGGAGGAGGCCCGGGTAAGAGCGGAGGCCATCCGCCAACGGGCACGCGAGGGAGCACACGAAGAACTTGCCCGCCTAGATGCACTGCAAAGGGAAGGAGAGTCCTTTCGGTTCAAGTTCCGGGCTTTGCTGGAACTGTATCTGAATATGCTTGAGGAAAGCGGGATTGGACAGGAGCAACTGACCAAAGCCTTCGCTGATATGGAGACGGAAGTGGCCAGCGCCGAAGAGGAGGAATAACGTTCCGGAGAATCCCTTGATTTTTGGTCTCTAGTTGGTTATAATACACGCAAACAAAGATACAGGCGATGAAAGGGAGAGTAGTCTTAGGTTTTGCCGCAGCGAGCCGGGGACGGTGGAAGCCTGGTGCGAAAACCTGGGATGAAGATCACCTTGGAGCTACGGACTGAAGTGTCTTGGACATGGGTAAGATCCGTCGGGTGAGGCCGTTATCCGTCGAAAAGCGCACACACAGTGTGCAGCGGGGTGGTACCGCGGGAGTCATTCTCTCGTCCCGGAAGGGGCGGGATTTTTTTATGGGAACTTGAAGGAGGAGAAGGCATGGATTACAGCCAAACCTTACAGCTGCCCAAGACGAAGTTTCCTATGCGGGCTAATCTCCCAAAGAGAGAGCCCGACATCCAGGACTTCTGGGAAAAGAACGATGTTTATGCCAAATTGCAGGAACGGGCCAAGGCAGAAGGTCGGCCTCGCTTCATTTTGCATGACGGCCCCCCTTATGCCAACGGACATATCCATATCGGCACCGGAATGAACAAGGTCCTCAAGGATATCGTGATCCGGTCGCGGACGATGGATGGGTACTGGGCTCCCTATGTGCCTGGCTGGGACACCCATGGATTGCCCATTGAGCAACAGGTGATCAAGAACCTTAAACTAGATCGCCACCGGATGGACATCCTTGATTTCCGCCGCCATTGTCATGAGTACGCCTTGAAGTTCGTTGATGTCCAGAGGAACGAATTCATCCGGTTAGGTGTTTGGGGAGACTGGTCGGATCCATATTTGACCCTCACCCCCGCATACGAAGCCAAACAGATTGAAGTCTTTGGCCAGATGGCCGCCAAGGGCTACATTTACAAGGGACTTAAACCGGTTTATTGGTGTGCCGACTGTGAAACCGCCCTGGCCGAAGCGGAGATTGAATACCGGGACAAGGATTCTTCTTCGATTTATGTAGCCTTTCCCGTTAAGGACGACCAAGGCCTGGGCTTGGCAGGGCACCAAGTACTGATTTGGACCACAACGCCATGGACTATCCCGGCTAATATGGCTATCGCCCTCCACCCTGACTTGGAGTATACTCTGCTCTCGACCCCCAAGGGCAACATGCTAGTAGCCAAGGAATTGGCCCGGCACGTGGCTGAGGAATTGGAATTGTCTGAGGTGACCACAACGGGCAGTTGGCAGGGCCGAGACTTGGAGGGCGTGGTAACCCGGCACCCCCTCGTGGACCGGGAATCTCCGCTCATTCTGGGAGATCATGTTACTCTGGAACAAGGCACGGGTTGTGTCCATACGGCTCCCGGTCATGGGCTGGAGGACTATGAAGTGGGTGTGCGCTACGGGCTGGAGGTCTATGCCCCGGTAGACAGCAAGGGTGTTTTTACCGCGGAGGCTGGACGCTATGAAGGCATGAAGCTGGAACCGGCCAACAAGGAGATCATCGCTGATTTGGAAAAGTCCGGTCATCTTTTGGGCGTGGGAGCGATGACCCACCAGTATCCCCATTGTTGGCGATGCAAAAAGCCCGTGGTTTTTCGGGCGACGGAACAGTGGTTTGCTTCCGTGGAGGGATTCCGACAAGAGGCCTTGGAAGCAATCCGCCGCGTCCAGTGGGTGCCCAGCTGGGGCATCGACCGAATCACCAACATGGTTCGGGAGCGAAATGACTGGTGCATTTCCCGTCAGCGCGTCTGGGGCGTTCCAATCCCCATCTTTTACTGTGAAGATTGTGGCGAGGCTATCATCAATGAGGAGACCATCGCCTCCATTGTGGCCATCTTTGGTCGGGAAGGGTCTAGTGCATGGTTTGCCCATCCTGCGGAAGAGCTCTTGCCTGACGGCTATCGGTGTCCCCATTGTCAAGGGAGCCGGTTTAGCAAGGAAAAGGACACCATGGACGTATGGTTTGACTCTGGTACCAGCCATGTAGCCGTTCTTACCCAAAGGGACGAGCTAGCTTGGCCGGCCGACCTGTATCTCGAGGGCTCCGACCAACACCGGGGTTGGTTCCAGTCTTCCTTGTTGACTTCCGTCGCCACCTTAGGGGAGCCCCCTTACAAAGCGGTTCTAACCCACGGCTTTATCGTGGATGCTGAGGGAAAGAAGATGTCCAAGTCCCTGGGGAATGTGATTGCCCCGGCGGAGGTTATCAATAAGTATGGGGCGGACGTCTTTCGTCTTTGGGCCGCCTCCGCGGACTATCGGGCCGATGTACGAGTATCAGAGGACATTCTGCGGCAAGTTTCCGAAGCCTATCGGCGAATCCGCAATACCTGCCGGTTCATCCTTGGCAATCTCGGCGACTTTCAACCAGAGGATATCCCCCTAGACAAAATGCCCGAGGTTGACCGCTGGGCTTTGCATCGACTACAAGGGCTCATTGAGCGGACGACCCAGGCCTATCGGGAGTACGATTTCCACCTGGTCTATCATGCTTTGCACAACTTCTGCTCGGTGGACATGAGTTCATTCTATTTGGATGTTCTCAAAGACCGTCTTTACTGTGATGCTCCCTCTTCCTTGTCGAGACGATCGGCCCAGCAGACCATTTACCAGATCTTAAAAACCCTAGTCCTCCTTATGGCGCCGATACTGGTCCATACTGCTGAGGAAGTCTGGCAGTGTCTCCCTGAGGAAGAGCCCAGTGTTCACCTGGTCCAATGGCCACAGCCGAATCATCAGTTGTTGGATGAGGAGCTGGCCGAACGCTGGGACGTTCTCATGGATGTAAGGAAAGAAGCCGCTAGAGCTTTGGAGCAAAGCCGGGTTGACAAACTGATCGGCAGCTCCAACGAGGGAGCTGTGGATGTTTATGCCAACGAGGATGTAATAAGCTCTTTACGCCCTCTCAGCGAAGAGCTGGCAGGCTTGTTTATCGTCTCCCAGGCTAGGCTTCATCCCCTCTCTGAAGCCCCGGCCGATGCTCTTCGTTCGGAAAAGGGGCATTTAGCGGTGAAGGTGACCCAGGCGCCAGGTCAGAAGTGCCCTCGGTGCTGGCGTTATTACGAGGAAATCGTGGAGGAGACCCTTTGCCCTCGGTGCACAGAGGCCTTGGCAACAAGGTAGATTCATTAAGACGCCGCCTAAGGGCGGCGTCTTGCTCATCCAAACACCAGCCGGGGTAGGAAAGTGACGAATCCCGGGAATAGGGTGATTAACATCAGCACGGCTAGAAGAGGTATATAGAACGGAATAATCGCCCTGACTACCTGCTCGAAGGAAAGGTCCGCCACCCGGCATACCGCATACAGACACATCCCCACCGGGGGAGTCAAAAGCCCAATCATCAAATTGAGAACCATTACTAAGCCCAAATGCAGAGGATCAATGCCCACTTGGGAGCACAGGGGGACAAGGATGGGCGTCAAGATGGTGATAGCGGCCAGGCTTTCCATGAAGCACCCGACCACAAGGAAAAAGAGATTGAGGATCAAGAGAATAGTCAAGGGATCGTTCGAGACTTGAAATACTTTTTCCGCCAGGATAATGGGGATGCGCAACCGGATGAGGACCCAAGCATACAGGGCTGCACAGGCGATGATGAACAAGATCATGGCCGAGTCCCGCAAGGTCTCCGTCATGATCCGCTGCAAATCCGTCCAGGATATCTCCCGGTAGAGGAAGACGCTAATAATCAAAGCATACAGGACACAGACGGCTGCGGCTTCCGTGGGAGTGAAAATGCCGGAGAAGATGCCGCCGATCAGGATCGCCGGGGTCAGCAAGGCCGGGAAAGCATCGAAGAAGCTTTGCACCACTTCTTTTACCTTGGGCCGTGGATGGACAGGGTATTGTTTGCTCCTGGCCGTCCAGAAAATAAGGAGCATCATGCTGATTCCGATCATGAGCCCGGGAATAATCCCGCCAATGAGCAAAGCTCCAATGGAAACCTCACCCATCACTCCGAAGATGACCAGGGGGATACTGGGGGGGATTATTGGTCCGATGACGGAAGAGGCGGCGGTGACTGCTGCGC
>JAAZLZ010000152.1 GCA_012799075.1 Bacillota bacterium | reverse complement strand
GGCCTCCACCAGGCCATCGAAGCCAAAGAAGGGGTGCGGGTCGAACGGGAAAGCCAAACCCTAGCTTCGATCACCTTCCAGAACTACTTCCGCATGTACGAAAAGCTGGCTGGCATGACCGGAACCGCCGCGACGGAAGAGGTGGAGTTTCGCCGGATTTATGGCATGGATGTGGTGGTCATTCCCACGAATATGCCCATGATCCGGGTGGATCATCCTGATGTGGTCTACAAAACCGAACGGGGCAAGTTCCATGCCGTTGTCGGGGAGATCGAAGAGTGCTACGAAAAAGGCCAGCCGGTTTTGGTGGGCACCATCTCCATTGAAAAATCGGAGCGCCTCAGCGCTTTGCTTAAGACCCGCGGCATTCCCCACCAGGTGCTCAACGCCAAGTATCACGAGATGGAAGCGGAGATCATCAAACAGGCGGGCCAACAGGGTGCGGTCACCATCGCCACTAATATGGCCGGCCGGGGAACGGACATCGTCCTTGGTGAAGAAGTGCCGACCAAGGGAGGCCTGCACATCATCGGCACCGAACGCCATGAAAGCCGCCGGATTGACAATCAGCTCCGGGGGCGGGCCGGCCGCCAGGGGGATCCAGGTTCATCCCGGTTCTACGTCTCCTTGGAAGACGACTTGATGAGGCTCTTTGGATCGGAGCGGATCATGGGCCTGATGGAAAAGTTTGGCTGGGAGGAGGACCAGCCCATCGAATCGGGCCAGATCACCCGGACCATCGAATCGGCCCAGAAGAAGGTGGAGTCCCGGAACTTTGAACTGCGCAAGCAAGTCTTGGAATATGACGATGTGATGAACCAACAACGGGAAGTCATCTACAGCCAGCGGCGCCGGATCCTGACGGAGATTGACCTTCGTCCCTACATCAACGAAATGGCCGGGGATTTCGTGGGCCTGCTCGTTGATGCCTATGCGGATGAGAAGCTCCATCCGGAAGAATGGGATCGATCGGGACTGGCGGACCGAGTCAACGACGTCTTCGGGAGCATCGTCCGTCTAGCCCCCGATGCCCTTGAAGGAAAGACCGGTCCTGAGATGAAAACCATGCTGGAAGAGCTGGCCCATCTTGCCTTGGCAAAGCGGGAAGAACAAGTAGGTCCAGAGGAGATGCGCCAGCTTGAACGCCTTGTCCTGCTCCGGGTCATCGACAGCAAATGGATGGACCATTTGCGGGACATGGATGAGGTGCGGACTGGGATTGGACTGCGGGCCTATGGTCAGCGGGACCCCTTGCTGGAGTATAAATTCGAGGCCTTTGAGCTCTTCCAGGCCATGGTGAACAGCATCCGGGAGGATTCCCTGCGGTTCCTCATGCGGGTGCGCCTGGTGCGGCAGGAAGAGGTCCAAAGGCAGCGGCAGATGGTCACCAATCGGGAGCCCGATGGGCAGCGGCAGCCCCACCGGGCAGCTAATAAAGTGGGACGAAATGACCCCTGCCCCTGTGGCAGCGGGAAAAAATACAAGAGGTGCTGCGGCCGCTAGGCCGTGGGGAGGTAAAACCATGATTTGGGATATCGAACGAGAGGAAGTCCAGGAGAAACTGGCAGAGGTGGCCAGGCAGCTTGAAGAAATGAGGGCTTATCTTTGACCTGGACCAGAAGCGCTCTCAGCTGGCTCAGCTGGAAGGAGAGATGGCCAGGCCAGGTTTTTGGGATGACCAGGAACAGGCCCGCAAAGTCATCGCCCAGGTTAAACACCTTAAAGACCGCCTAACCGATTGGGATGAGCTCCATGGACGCTATGAGGACGTTGCCGTCCTGTTGGAGCTAGTTGATGAAGAACCGGAGGAAGAACTCTGCCAGGAGCTGAAGGCGGAGACGAACAAGCTGGTCCGGCAGGCGGAGAGGGTGGAGCTGGCAACACTCCTTAGCGGACCCTATGATGCCAACAACGCCCTACTATCCATCCATCCCGGTGCAGGGGGCACCGAATCCCAGGATTGGGCGTCGATGCTCGTGCGGATGTATACCCGCTGGGCTGAAGAACAAGGCATGGAACTGGAGGTCCTCGATTTCCTGCCGGGGGATGAAGCGGGGGTGAAGAGTGCCACCCTGCTTGTCAAAGGAACCAACGCCTACGGCTACCTAAGGGCGGAAAAAGGTGTTCACCGCTTGGTGCGCATCTCTCCCTTCGACTCATCGGGGCGGCGCCATACTTCCTTTGCATCGGTGGACGTCATCCCGGAAATCGATGATGATGTGGATGTGGACCTAAATCCCAATGACCTCAAAATCGACACTTACCGGGCCAGCGGGGCCGGGGGGCAGCATGTCAACAAGACCAGCTCCGCCGTCCGGATTACCCATTTGCCAACAGGGATTGTGGTCCAGTGTCAAAACGACCGGTCCCAACACAAGAACCGGGATACGGCCATGCGGCTCCTTCGTTCGCGCCTCGCGGAGATAAAGCGGGAGGAGCTTCAGGAGAAAATGGATGAACTCCGGGGAGAACAAGGGGAGATCGCCTGGGGGAACCAGATCCGCTCCTACGTGTTCTGCCCTTACACCATGGTCAAAGACCACCGCACCGACGTTGAAGTAGGCAACGTCCAGGCGGTGATGGACGGATATCTCGATCCCTTTATTGAAGCCTACTTAAGGCAGAGTTTGCAGGGAGGCCGAAAAGGACCAGGACGGTCATAAAGTGGGTGAGGATGCTGGATAGGCGCTGGCTTCCCTGGGCGTTGGCCCTGGTGGCGGTGGGAGTGCTCATCGCCAGTCAGATTGTCTTGCCCCCTTTGGTGGCAAACCGCATTGAAGAGGCCTTTCATGAAGGTTATCCCGATGCCGAGTTCATTCAGGTGAAAGTTGAGGCCTTTCCGGCCTTGAAGATCATCACCGGCCGCTTCGATCGTCTCGATCTGGATGCCCGGCTTTTCTCCCAGGGGGGGTTGAAGGTGGATGCCTTCCTGGTGGATGCCAAGAAGTTGAAGATAAGTCCTGCGGCCCTAAGCAAGGGCGTAGTCCAGATCGATGAGGTCGGGGATCTCCAGGCGACGGTGCTCATCGGGGAAGATTCCCTGAACGAGTACCTGTGGGCCAAGGTGGATCCCGCCCGGTTCATGCGGATTGAACTCACCCGGGACCGGGCCAGGCTGGTTGGGGAGATGAACCTCTTCCAGCGGGTGCTCGATCTGTCCCTCGACGGTCGTTTCAAAGTCTTAGGCCGCACTCGCGTCGGCTTTGTGGTGGAGCAGTTGGCGGTGGAGAAGCTGCAGATACCAAAAGTGCTCCTGGATACCGTCCAGAGCAAATGGGATCTGGCCATGGACTTCTCCGAACTGCCGGTGCCCGTCGCCCTGCAGGAAGTGCGACTGGAGGAGGACAGCCTATATCTTTTCGGAACTAAATGGGATGGTGTCTGATCTTTGGCGAGGGCGGTGGTAATGTGGGGAAGAAGGCCAATTGGCTGTGGGCCTTGGTGCTGGTGGGGCTGTTGGCATCTTTAGGACCCCTCTGGAAGCGGGCAGCTCTGGAAAGGCAGAACAACACTGTAGAACTGGTCTTTGACTATGATGAGCTGGAGGAGCTGGCCGAACTTGCGGATCTGCCCCTGATGGAAGTTGCGGGGGCCTTGGCTCCGGCGGGGATAACGACCCTGGCTGTCCGCCCGTTGACCCTAAACTTGCTGATCCAAGGGGATAGGGCCCTTGCCGTCTCCGACAGATCCCTCCTTGTATCCTACGGAATCACCGGGGTGGTCCATCCGGCCCTAGCTCCCCTGGCCCTCCCCATGATCCGGAGCGGCACCTACATCGTAACTCGGGACCCGGAGACGGTGCAGCTCCTGGCGAAGGCCTTTGACCACCATTTGGAGGGGGGCTGGGAGGTCAACGAATGGGAGGGCTTCCATGCCTTCTACGCGGCGGCGCCTTTCCAGAGGGCAAGCAACTGGCCCCTGGGCTATTTCCCCGGACCGGTAGGACTGGCCCAAGGTTATGGTCTATCCATTGCACCCCGCCCCGGCAATCAGAAGACCGTTTTAGAGGAGAGGCTGCCTCCGGGTCCCGTATCCCTCGTCATTTTCGAAGGGATGGAAATGGGAGGCTACCCGGAAAGCCTGCCGGAGATGGCCGCCGAGAT
>JAAZLZ010000151.1 GCA_012799075.1 Bacillota bacterium | reverse complement strand
GGACCCTATCAGGGATTTGTCCATTAATTGTTGCCAGGATTCGTTCTCTTGGTTTCATTGCTACTCGCCTCCTATGGTGCAGTGTTTAGTGGGTCTATCACTCCTAGGAGCTCCTAGGTCTCTTATCTCATGGCCAGCCTTGGAAGCCAGGTTGTCAATCCAGGTACAAGAGTAATGATAACCAGGGCAATCAGCAGCGGAATCAAGAAGGGCATGACGGCTTTGACTAGACGGTCAAAGGAAATATTGGCAATCCCCTGAAGCACATACAAGACGATTCCAACAGGGGGTGTCAACAACCCAATCATTAACGTCAAAACCATTATCACACCGAAGTGAACCAGATCAATTCCCATCGATTTGACATAGGGAACGAGAATGGGACATAGAATCAAGATGGCGCTGACGGGCTCCATGAACATTCCCACAATAAGCAGGAAGACGATGATGACAAACAGGGTGCCGATCTGAGTCGTTGCCAAGTGGGGGATTAAGTCCGCAAAATACATCGGAATCCCCGATCGCAGGATAAGCCACCCGTAGATGCTAGCCGCACTGGAGATCAGAGCAATGGAGACCGTTTGCCTCATTGTCTCAACAACCACGTTTGGGACGTCCGCCAGCGGAAGCTCGCGGTATAGAAAACAGGATAGAATAAAGGCATAGGCGGCGGCCACCACCGATGCTTCCGTAGGGGTAAACCAGCCCCAATAAATCCCGCCAATAATGATCACGGGGGTCATAAGGGGGGGCAAAGCCTCCACGAAACCCTGTGCGAGCTCATGCAGCGTCGGCCTAGGACTTGTCGGATAATTGCGGCCCTTAGCGTAGATGGCAACCATCACCATCAGGCAGACAGCCATGACTAATCCGGGGACCAGTCCCGCCAAAAGTAATGCCCCAACCGAGGTTCCGGCAGATACACCGTAGAGAACCATGGGAATCGAAGGAGGAATAATAGGACCGATAGTAGATGAGGCAGCAGTAATCGCTGCGGAGAATTCCACATCATATCCGGCATCCAACATGGCCTCGATCTCGATGGTTCCCAATCCGGCCGCATCGGAAACGGCAGCGCCGCTCATTCCAGCAAAGATCACGCTGGCGATTATGTTGACCTGACCGAGGCCCCCAGGCAAATGTCCAACTAAGATATTGGCAAAACGAAACAAACGTCGGGTTATTCCCCCGGTATTCATCAGCTGGGCTGCAAAAATGAAAAAAGGCACAGCAATGAGGGTGAAATTATTGATTCCATACAGCATGCGCTGAGCGACAATCTGGTAATTAAAGAAGAATCCCTGGGTATAAAACAGATATAAAATGGAAGTGGCTCCCATGCAGTAGGCAATCGGTAGACCGATGAGCATCAAGGGAACCAGCAATCCAATTAGGATGACAATTGCTGGGATATCCATCAGGCTTCACCTCCATGGACGGAACGTTGGGCGGAGCTAGGGCTAAGCAGTCTGGCAATCACAATGATTATCACAACAGCTGCACCCAGGGGAAGGGCAAGGTATACCCAGTCGTAGGTAATAGCCGGAATACTGGGCGCTTTAGCTTCGCGAGTAGCTCCCATCATCCGGATGCCGCCCACAAACAAGACCAGGTTAAACGCGATGACCAGTAGATCCGAGCAAATACTAAACACCTTCTGCCAACGAGCCGATACCTTCTGCACTAGGACGTCGACAACGATGTGCTCGTTTTCATAAAAGACTGCCGCTGCACCGACAAAAGTGACCCACACGTACATGAACCGAGCCAACTCCTCTGTCCATACGAATGGGCTGCCGAAAATATAGCGGGCCACGACCTGGAAAAGGGTGACTAAAAACATTGCGATGAATATTAAGGATGCCAGCCACTGGGTCCCTCGATTCAGGTGCTTGATGAACATTGACCAACCCTCCATTAATTATGGACAAGAGGGCGCAGCGGACTGCGCCCTCTTGGTTGTTTCCTATAGACCAAGAACCTTCTCATACATGTCTTTACGGAAATGGCCTTCTTCCACCATCTGCCCCACAATGGCTAGAGCTGCTTCTCTGATGCTCTCCAGTTCCAGTTCGGGAGGCTCAATATAGATCATCCCGCTGGCCATGATTTCTTCCATCAGTTCCTTTTCCCTATCCATGACCAAGGTGTTGCCATATTCCACGGCGTCGTTCATGCACTGCTGGACCAATTCCTGCTCGCCTGGACTTAGGCTGCTGAACCAGGTTTCCGATGCCTGGAACTTGGCAGTGCTGAATATGTGCTTGGTTGCAACTAAGTATTTTTGAACCTCATGGAACTTGTAGCCATAAATGGACATGATGGGGTTTTCCTGAGCCTCGGCAATCCCGGTTTGCAGCGCCGAGTACACTTCGTGGAAGGCGATGGGAATAGGTGAAGCGCCTAGTCCCTGGAAGATCCTGATTTGGCACTGGTTTTCGGGCAGGCGGAGACGCAGGCCCTTCATATCGGCTAGGGAGTAAACAGGCCGGTTGGAGGTCAAATAACGGGGACCTCGATACATAACGCCTAGCGTCCGCACACCATACTTCTTTCGAATTTCTTCGTTGATTTCTGCCCCAACTGCCTCCCAAAAAGCGAAGAAGTGGTCCTGATCCCGAATCACAAAGGGGATTTCGTTGTATGATAGTTGATTCTCAAATAGGGCGACATCGCCGCTGCCCATGGCGATGATCTCCAACGCGCCTTGACTTGCTGCTTCGAAATGGTCCCGTTCGCCGCCCATGGCGCTTCCAATAATTACCCTTACTTCAAACTCACCGTTCGACCGTTCTTCCAGCAACTCCTTGAACTTGTTCTGAACATCGACTGCCGCCTCGCCGGAAGCGTACACACCAGAGAAAGTAACGACTTGTTTTGCCTGAGCCCCTACGACGGATAGAAGCAACACTGCTACACAAAGCATCAACACCTGTGATTTCTTCATAGTGCGCCTCCTTAATATAGTGTAATGGTGATATTCTTGCCAGGAGCCGCAATTCCTCCTTGCTTGTCGAAAAACTGCAAATAACAAATTCGACGATGCTGAAATAGTTGCTTGAGGATTCTAATCGAAGCACCATTGCGCCTGCGCTGGAAAGTCACCTTGGACTGTGGTCAAGGAGCCGCGGCAGTAAGTCTAATCGATCAAGCGATATATAAGACGGCATGCCTTCTCCCAAGTCCGACAGGTCCGATCCTGTATATTTATGACATTATGCGACAATACTCCCCTTTTGCGTCTGATTGCAGCCAGGCATTGAATGTCCCTCAGCTGATGCTCAGGACAAGAAGGCCCGCATCGCCAATGGAAACCTATTCCAACCCGCAGGAGCTGGCCGCCTCCACGTGGTCCCGTTCTCCACCCATGGCGCTGCCAATGATGACCTGGACTTTGAATTGACCGTTAGAGCGGGCTTCAAAGAGTTTTTCGAGTCTCTCCTCCACATCCACCGCCGACTCCCTCGCCGCGTAGACGCCGGAAGAAATAATCTTGTTAGCGTCTGGGCTATGTGAAACGTTTTTAGGCTAAATACGCCAGAATAAATGACACACCGGCACCCGAGGAACATCCATTTGGAAACGGGTGTTTTTTGTTGTTTATGGCAGGTAATTCCATTG
>JAAZLZ010000150.1 GCA_012799075.1 Bacillota bacterium | reverse complement strand
GGAACCTGCAACAAGTCCACTTCCCCGATGGTCATCCCGCCAATGGCCCGATGATAGGGATAGAGTCGGACGAAATTGATGCCAATTCCAAGGAGCAGCAGCAGTAGGACTAATCCCCCAATCCGTCTTCCCAATCTACTCACCCGCTTTCAGGCCTACCCCACCCGAACCAACCGATAGACGCGGCTTCCCAGCCCCATGGCTTCGGCATGGTCCAGCTGGGCCCGCCAATTGGTCCCCCGGTGGTGGCTGCAGAAAAGATCTTTCCCGGCAGCTTTGTTAACCAGATCCACGGAGGCTTGATCTAGGGCCACCGGGTCTTTGGAGGCTAAGAAACCAATGTCGGAGACCAAGGGCACATCGTTCCAGGAGTTGCAGTCGCAATCGGGGGAGATATCGCACAGGAAATTGATGTAACCGCACTTGCCTCCCTTGTCCATCGTAGCCGCCAGGGCATACTCGGCCATTTTCTCCTGGAGGCTGACTAGATCCCCGGCAAAGGAAAAGCCCACCGCGCCGTGGGTGCAAACCGCGATGCATTCGGCGCAGCCTTGACATTTCGATGGGTTGATGCGGGCCTTGCCCCCATCGAGGGTGATGGCCTCCGTCGGGCACCAGCGGATGCATCGCCCGCAGCCCCGGCACTGGGATTTGTTGATCCTGGGAAGGACGTTGTCATGCTGTTCCTGCTTGCCAGGCCGACTGGCACAGCCCATCCCTAGATTCTTGATGGCGCCTCCGAAGCCTGTGCCCAAATGGCCCTTGAAGTGGCTCAGAACCAGGAGGCCATCAGCCTGGTAGACCGCCGCGGCTACCCGGGCCTCCCGGATGTGTTTGCCGTTGATCGGCACCCGCACATAATCTAAACCCCGCAGGCCGTCGGCCGCGATGAAGGGCGCTCCCACCGTTGAGCAGCTAAATCCGTTGTGCAAAGCCGTTTCCAGGTGGGAGAGGGCATTATCCCGGCCGCCCCGATACAAAGTGTTGGCGTCCGTCAGGAAGGGGCGTCCTCCCAGGTCTTTGATCCCTTGAACCAGCCGCCCCACATAAGGGGGGCGGATGTAGCTCAAGTTGCCCGGCTCCCCCACATGGAGCTTAATGGCCACATAGTCTTCCTTGCTGATGATCTCTCCCAGACCTGCCCGATGGAAAAGGCGGGCCAGCTTGTCTAAGAGATTGAGGCTGCTGCTTGCCCTCATGTCGGTGAAGAACACTTCTGCTGCCACTTGTCTGCCTCCTAGTTTTCCAGCTTGTAAATGCAATGGGCAATCCTCTTAAGGCCGTATTTAGCCGGGTCGGTCATCTGTTCGGCGCTGCCGCTGATGAAGTAGCCCTCCCGGCGAAGCGCCCGGGCGAAATCCTGCAGCAATCGCTCCTGGGTCTCCCAGGTAAAGTAGATGAAGACGTTGCGGCACAGGATCATGTCAAAGGACCGGCCAAAGGGATCTTC
The DNA here is from genome assembly GCA_012799075.1 of Bacillota bacterium. Lineage (GTDB taxonomy): Bacteria > Bacillota > Limnochordia > JAAZLZ01 > JAAZLZ01 > JAAZLZ01. Next base: position 2,952 of record JAAZLZ010000150.1, on the reverse strand, counting down.
CAAGAGGTTCTGACGGCGGAAAGTGATCCCCCGCTGTAGACTTTCTTTGACCCGGTAGCCCTCCCCCTCCTTGGTGAAGTAGACGCCCAGGATGTGGGGCGGGACCCCCTGCAGCTGATTCTCCCGGTAGACCCCGCTACGGGCCTGCTGCAAGGCCCCTTCATCGATGTCGGTAGCCAAGATGGAGTAGTTGAGCTTGGCCTCCTGCAGCAAGATGGCCATGGTGTATGCTTCGGCCCCGATGGATGTCCCGGCGCTCCAGACCCGGGGAGTCAGGCCCTGTTTCTTCCATTGGGGGAGGATGAGGGTGTTGATGTTGTCAAAGACTTTCTGGTCCCGGAAAAACTGGGACGTATTGATGGTCAGATAGCCTAAGAATTCCTCCCTCTTATCCCCGTCTTGCTGCAGAAGCTTGATAAGGTCGTTGTAGCTTTTCAGTCCGTGGCGGCTCATCCACTGATCGATTCGCCGCTGCATCTGTTTTTGTTTGTAACTTGTCAAATCCAGGCCTGTTTCTTTCAAGAAGGCCCGTTGGAAGGAGGCGTAAGCCAAATCCAATCTGTCTTCCTTCTCCTTTCTAGATGTGTAAGAGGCGCTTGATGGCCGGGGCGATTTCTCCCAGGGGGAGGACTTCATGGGCCGATCCGCCTTCGATGACCGCCCTGGGCATGCTGAAGATCGTAGATGTCTCTTCATTTTGGGCCAGAACATATCCTCCCCGGTCTTTGACCGCGGCCATCCCCCGGGCCCCGTCCCGACCCATCCCCGTCAGGATCACCCCGATGATCCGGCCCTGGAAGCTTTTCACCAGGGAGCTAAGCATAACATCGGCTGCCGGCCGAACATACTCCACCGCAGGGCCGTGATCTAGGTGAATCAAGCCATCGTCCCCCAGGACCATATGATAATCCCCGGGGGCAATGAGGGCCACACCATTTTCCAAGGCATCGCCTTCTTCCCCCTCTTTGACCGTCAAGGGGCTGGTGCGATGGAGCCTTTCGGCGAAGGAACGGGTAAAACCCGCAGGCATATGCTGGGTAATGAGCAAGGCGGCGGGCAGGTCCCCAGGCAGATTGGCCAGGATCTCCTCTAGGGCCCGGGGGCCCCCGGTGGAAGAGGCGATCGCCACCACGTTTTGCACCTGCCCTGGAAGACTTGGGCGAATCCTTGGGGAAGATGGGGCTCGGAGAATCCGGGGAAGGACCTTGGCCCTGGCCGCGCCTTTGACTTTGCGGATGAGTTCTCGCCGGATTTCGTCGGCGCCCATCCCTAAGTAGGTGCCCGGCTTGGCGACAAAATCGACGGCCCCAAGGCTTAGGGCCTCCAGGGTCGTCTGGCTGTGATCTGAAGTTAGACTGCTCAGCATAACCACCGGCAGGGGACGGACCTGCATCATCCGGCGGAGAAAGACAAGACCGTCCATGCGGGGCATTTCCACATCCAAGGTGATCACCTGGCAGTCAACATCGGGAAGCCTTTCCAGGGCCTCGACTCCATCCTTGGCCACCGCCGTCACATGGATTTCCGGATCCGACTGGAGCATGTCGACAATCACCCTTCGCATGAAGGGCGAATCATCGACCACCATGACCTTGACCAATTTGCTACCTCCTGTTGATTCCTGACTTTGTTCTTTCGTCTTTCAGGACCAAACACCTCCCCCAAGGGGAGAGAAAAAAGTCATTGACAGTCATCCTGGTTCCTGTTAGTATTTCATTAATTCATGAATTGGTGAAATGGGTGATGCTCGATGGATCAGGATTTGCAGCGGCTGTTCGAGCTCCATGCGGAAGTCTGCAAGACCCTGGCCAATCCCCGGCGGCTGGAAATTCTCCATTGGCTGCGCCAGGGGGAAAAATCGGTTGATGAACTGGCTGAGCTTTCGGGCCTGGCAAAATCCAGCCTCTCCCAACACCTGAGCCTCCTTAGGCAAAAGGGTTTAGTGGATTCGCGCCGCGAGGGGCTGTACGTCTTCTACCGGGTGAAGAACCCCAAGATCCTCCAGGCCTGCGACATCCTGAAAGAAGTCCTCTGGGAATACCTGGCGGAAGCCCAGCAAGTAATGGATCTGTTGGCGGACCACGAATCAGGAGGGGACAACGAGTGAAAACAAAGCAAGCAGGCAATTTGATCCAGAAGTTCACCATTACCATCTGGCTGATCGCATTTGCCCTGGCTTTCTGGAATTTCAAGCGCTTCGGCAGCCTCATGTACCTGGGGATGATCATGATGCTGGGGACAATGCCCCTAGCCCTAAGCTACGGGCGAGTCTACTGCGGCTGGCTTTGTCCCATGGGAGGGCTACTAGATAATCTTCTGCCCCGCCTATCTCGCAACCGGCCCTCACCTCCTTGGCTGCGGCATCCGTCAGTCCGCATTGCCTCCCTGATCTTTTTCGGGGGCCTTGGCGTTTTCTTTTGGAACCGATTTCCAGAAGGCCTGAGCCTTAATTGGCGGGGCGTCGTCTTGGGGCCTGTGCTTCTTGTCATGATGACGATGATGGCAACTGCCCTCACCTTAGGGCTGCTTTATCGCCGCCGGGCCTTTTGCGCCCACCTTTGCCCCACCGGTTTCATCGGGGCCCTCCTCAGCCGGTCAAGCCATCATGATCTTTATCGCCAAGATGCCTGTTTGGATTGCGGCAAGTGTGAGCGAGTCTGCGTTTTGGAAGACAAGACGTGGGCCGATGGAAAGCGGGCAGGCGCCGAATGCATCCGCTGCCTGGAATGCGCCTTCGCCTGCCCGGTCCAAGCCATTGCTTATGAATCCAAAGCTACTGTCCCAGCGGGCAGAACCGCAAGCAACTGCCCCTAGTCAGACAGCCCGGCTCCTCCCGGCACCGACGGGGATCGGTCCGGGAGGGGCTTTCTAGGAAGACTTGGTCAAGATCTTCCTCCACTACCCGCAAGGCCACGCACCCTTCAAGGCAAAGCCGACATCCATCCCTAAGGC
>JAAZLZ010000149.1 GCA_012799075.1 Bacillota bacterium | reverse complement strand
TGTCCTTCAACCTAAACCGAGTGACCTTTCTTCTGGTCGTGAACGCCTTCTTGCTCTTCATGGGCATGTTTATGGAAACGGGAGCAAATGCAATCCTGCTGGGGCCAATCTTGATGCCGATTGCGATTCAGTTGGGGATTGAGCCCCTTCATTTTGCCCTCGTCATGCTCGTCAATCTGAACATCGGATTGATCACCCCTCCGTTGGGGGTGTGTCTGTTCATTGCGGCTCCGATTGCCAGGATTTCCCTGGGCGAGCTGTCAAGGGCTATTTTCCCCTTTATCCTGATGGAGGTCGTTGCCCTCCTATTGATTACCTTCATTCCCGAGTTGGTGCTGTTCGTTCCAAGGCTACTCGGCTATCAGTGAGTGAACTAAACTCAGCCACCACCGGCAAATGCCCCGATGTTGCCGAAGGGTAGGTGTAGATCCGGGTTAAATGCGAGACAAGCTCCGGCGACAGATAAAACTGGTCGATGCGGGAGGTGGGCCCGCTGCTGGGGAAGGTCATGCCTTCACCTACCCCCACCAGCTCATGCCCCTCTTGAAAGAGCGTCCAGAGGGGGGACAGCTCCGGGGCATCGGGAGGGGTATTAAAGTCCCCCAAGAGGACCATGGGTCCCGATAGACCCTTGGCCACCTGTTGGATAAATGCCGCTTGGTTCTCCCGATCCCTAGTGGACAGGCCCAAGTGGGTCCCCAGAATGTGCCAAGTCTCCCCATCGACAGTCACCTCGGCCACCAGCAGACTCCGGGGCTCTTCGAGGGAAGGAAGCAGAAAGGAGCGGGGATTCTCCAGGGGTAGACGGCTGAGAAGGACATTGCCATAACGGCGGTGAGTGAACCGCTGCCAGAAGGCCCCGGGCAAAGTAGGCGCGAAATAGACATAAGGGTAATCGAGATCCTTCGCCAGCAAGGACACCTGATCCACATTGCCGCTCCGGGGCCAATAGACATCCACCTCGTTTACCAGGAGGATGTCCGGGTCAACGGCCCGGATGACAGCCATTGACTCCTCCAAGCTGACCTTTCCATCCACCCCCTGACCATGCTGGATGTTATAGGTCATCACCCGGAGGTTTTGGCCTGAAGCGATGGGGGAGAAAACCAACGACAGCCCCAAGATGATCCAGATCCAGTGCCTCATACGCCACCTCCAAGGGGTCCTGTCCAAGTTTTCGCCCAGGGGAAGAATATTGCCTGCCGGAAAAGGATGGCAAAGGAGGAGAAGACTTTAACGGTGCCGAACACCCTGCTCTAGGGAGGTGATCGGATGGCCATCAGTCGACCCGTTGAACAAGCCGTCATCCGGGAGATCGACAATTACTTGGCCGGCCATGGGGAAATCTGCGCCTGCGAATGTTGCCGGAATGACATCATGGCCCTAGCCCTGCAGAATCTGCCCCCTCGCTACTCGACCACCAGACAAGGAGAAGTCTGGATCAACTTAGAGCTCCAGTCGCCCCAACTGAAGATGGACGTCCTAAAAGCCATCGTCAGAGCCGTCGAGAAAGTATCCCAGCACCCCCGCCATGACTCATAATCAAAGACCCATGGGAACGCCCAAACGTACCCATGGTTTTTTTACTGTCCTTTTCGCATAGGGTTTCCTAAGCCTACCCAGCAACTGTCAATTATTTGTCATCCCCTCGGGATGTGACAAAAAGCCTGTCAGGGTAGCCCTGATCACCTTTTAGTCTTATGATTGACTCAAGAGGATAATCTACCCTTAGCTGAAAAGGAGCGAGAAAAATGAACAAGCTTCTCCTTTGTTTCCTTTCTTTACTCCTTGTTCCGACTTTGGCTTTCGCGTATGGAACATGGCAGGAAGAAACGGATCCGATGGATGGGGTAATGGCCTACATGGATAGGTTGGATCAAGCCATCCAGCGGGCCGCCGCCGGTCGCTCCGCCCATCCTGCCTTCCTGGAAGAACTGACCAGCCTGGCCAAGGATCTGCGGACGGCCCTCGCCGACTTGCAGCAAGACTCCCCTTGGGGAGAATACCCGCCTATCACTGCATCCGATGTCTCAGGCCAGTGGGCAGTGGTGGGCAACGGCCATGGGGGAGTACTGATCCTGGACCAAGAGGGAATGAAGCTTTCGGGCACCATTTACGGAGACCTTCTGGCCGAAGCTAGAATCAGCCTTGATGGAACCATTTTCTTCGTCAGGACGGGTTCAAACCAAGTGTGGACCGGCACCCTTGACCCTACGGGAACAAAAATGACGGGAACCTTTGATTGTCCCGTAACCGGGGGCCGGGGATACTTGTGGGAAGCTGTACGACAATAAGGGATAGGGGGGAACGTGGTGAGATGGGTTTTCGCGCTGGCCTTTCTCCTTGCCTTCTCCTGCGGTGTGATGGCCTACGGAGCATGGCAGCAAGACAGCCTCGATTTGACCGCGGAACTGGATCGACTAGAAAAGGCCATCGGCAGAGCCGAAGAGAGCAAAGCTGCCGATCCCAGGTTCCTAGCTGACCTGAAGGCGATCTTGGCCAACCTGCGCCAATGTGCTGGCCCGAGTGAAACCCAATGGGGTAAGTACACTCCCCTCAGCACAGCGGGACCGGCCTCATCCTTTCCAGGAACGGATACCGATGGCTGGACCGTCAGCCCTGGCAGACTCCATAACCCCGGCAGCGGCGGCTATGACGGAGGCAGTGATGGCTACCTGAAGGTTGTCTGCCCATCGGACGGCCTAACAAGCTATTTCATCGCACCAGCCAAGTTCCACGGCCCATGGCTGCCTTACGAGGAGCTGCGGGTCAAAATCTTCAGCCAAAATGGCCAGTACTACCAAAGGGGCTGGGGATCTAAAGGAGACATCTTCCTAGCCAACGGGACCAAAACCGCCAGTTTCGACTTCGGTAGAAGACCGAACACCAACTGGGACTCCTTTGTCATACCCCTGTCGGGCTTGGGCTGGACCCTGGGCGGGGGAGCCAAAACCTTAGATGAAGTGCTGGCCAACATCACCAGCTTTGAAATAAGGGCTGAACATGGCAGCGGCGGTACAACCACCGGATTGGATGATGTGGAGCTGGCAGCTAGGGAGCGGTGACCTAAATCCAATACGGGGCAGGGGGATGAGGCAGGTGCAGAAGATTATTTGCTGTTTACTGATTGTCACTTTGCTGTCCGGCCCCATGGCATCTGCGGCCGGAAAGGATGAGCTGGCCCGGGATGCCCAGACCTTAGAGGCAATTCTAAAGCGGGCTGCGGAGTCTAAAGCTGCCGATCCAAGGCTGCTGGCGGACCTAAATGAGATCCTAAGTCAACTGCAAGATGTCTCTCGTCGTCTTGTCCAGGTCCAGCCTACGGGGATGGAGATGCTGAAGGAAAACATCCAAGGACTCAGGGGCGCCGTAGATCGGGCCAAGGCCAACCGGTCCGCGCGCAGCGCCTTCCTCCAGGACCTGGAAGGGATCATCGACGAGCTCGATGGGCTAGAGGCCCGTCTTGGGGAACAAAGCCCTTCCAAGGCTGAGGAAGAGGCGAAACCCGCTCCAGCGGAGGGAATTGGGCAGTTGATCGGTCTTTTGCTGCCCATGGTTCTAGAACTATTCAAATCTGAGGATGAGTCCCAAACTGCATCCGAGATAACCACGGAACAGGAACTCATCGCGGAACTCGCCGCAATCGGCATCGACTACCACCAGCTGACCGAAGAAGAAAAGGCCCAGCTGAGGCAGGAATACCTGACGGGGGTGGAATAAGATGACCAAAACCCGTTGGTGTTCGCCTCTTGCTGCTCCAGGAGCTCGATGGGGATACTGGCCCGTCAGTTTTTCCGGTCGAAAATAGCCCAACCCCAGACAAGTTCGCTTGGACGAAAAGGTCGCTCCAAGGTCGACGATCGGTGAATAAGTCAAAAGGGAAGAGGGGAGCAGAATGGCCCTATCCAAAGGGAAGAGAAGGCTGCAAGGCTGCCTA
>JAAZLZ010000148.1 GCA_012799075.1 Bacillota bacterium | reverse complement strand
GTCAGCCTAACTGCGCCCATGTGGTCGAGGTAAAGAACGGGGGAGGGCTCTTTGACCAGCGGGAGCTTGTCGACGCAGGCTTCTTGGAGCTGGTTCGCCTGGGTGTCAAGTCCCCCGACGATCCTTACATCCTCGAGTCTATCAAGGCGGTAGACGAGGTAATCAAGCGGGAAACCCCCAAAGGATTCGCCTGGTACCGGTACAACCACGACGGCTATGGGGAGACGGAGGATGGCAGGCCTTACCAAGGACAGGGCAAAGGGCGGCTTTGGACCCACCTGGTGGGAGAAAGGGGCCATTACGAACTGGCCCTAGGTCGGGATCCGGGCCCCTATTTGCGGACCATGGAGGCTTTTGCCAACCAAGGCTACATGCTTGCGGAACAGGTATGGGAGGAGACCGGCGAAGGCACAGGGGGGGCCACTCCCCTAGCCTGGAGCCATGCGGAGTACATCAGGCTCCTTAAGTCGGCCCATCTGGGCAGAGTCTGGGATACACCGGCCATTGTCCGGGAAAGGTACGTGGGCAAATAGTAAAGTGAGGGCTGCCACAGGGCAGCCCCATCAAGTTTGATGGCGTCACTACCAACGCGTTTGGAGTGGCGCTCTTTTTTTCGGCACTAATAGTCCTGGGAAAACTGGGTTATCCTACTTCTTGGGACCGTCGGGTTCTTTCTGGATGGGCATCTGGAGCAGAGGATGGACGAATTGCCTTTGCAGCTCCCGGTGAAGCTCATCTAGCGCTTTCCGATCGGCTTCCCTAAGGTATCGGTCCGCAAAGGGCAGCGTGACCCCGGTCCTGCGGTGAAAGACATCCGGTGGCAGTTTCATGGCCAAACCCCTGCTTTAGGGTATTCACCAGGCCAACTGCGGGCAATAGGAAGGCGGTCCCAATTGTCGTGGGGGTGGGGAATTTGGTTGTCGGGGACTTGATGGTCGATGCCAAGACAACGGTGCTGGGATCAACCCCCGTCCGCCGGGTAATAGAGCTGCTGTTGTGCAATGATCTGGATAGCATTCCGGTTGTAAGCAGCCAGGGGAGACTAGAGGGTCTGGTGACCGCGGGGGATGTCTTGCGCCGCTGTCTTCCCGGACAAGTTCGGTTCTTGGACGTTTTCGTCTACTTGGACGGGGGCCGGCTGCGGGAAGAAGTCCTAGAGGAGCTGGGAAGCTTGCCAACGAGCCAGATCATGTCCCGCCGGATTGTCGCTGTGGGTCAAAGGGCCCCTTTAGGAAAGGCGGTCGGACTGATGTTAGAACATGGGCTGCGGCAATTGCCCGTCGTTGAAGACGAAGCCCTCGTTGGGCTTGTGGGCCGGCGGGAGGTGCTTGAGGTTCTCTATGCTAGGATGACAAAGGGGGCTTTTGAGGTTTGAAGATCTTAATGCTTTCCTGGGAGTATCCACCCCGGATCATCGGGGGCCTAGCCCGGCATGTCCACGATTTGTCCGTGGCATTGGTGCAGCAAGGGCATGAAGTTGAAGTGATCACCGGCGACCATGTGGAGCGTTCGGAACTAGACAT
>JAAZLZ010000147.1 GCA_012799075.1 Bacillota bacterium | reverse complement strand
GGGCTTTTTCCTCCGAGCCATACCCCATCTCCTTCCTAAAACTCTCTGACGCCGTCGATGCTTCCGCCCATGGAGCAGTCGGCTTCCCGCTCCACGATGATGTCAATCACGTAGGGCCGCCGGGCGGCCTTGGCCCTTGCCAAGGCGGGCCGGATGTCTTCCCATCGCTCAACCCGCTCGCCCAAACAGCCAAACCCTTTGGCGATCAACACCGGGTCGGGCAGGTGCTCTCCATACCGGATGTCCACCGCATGCTGGTAGCCGTAAGCATACTTTTGGTTCTGGCGGATGAGGCTCAAGAAGCCGTTATTCAGCACCAAGACGATGATGGGCAAGTTGTAGTGGGCGGCCATGGCCAGCTCCTCCACCATGAACAAATAGCCCCCATCGCCCATGACGGCCACCACCGTCGCCTCGGGATCGGCTACCTGCGCGCCAATGGCCGCGGGAATATCAAAGCCTAATGTTCCCGCACCTGCCGTGGGCAAGTATCGCCGGGGCCGATCGATGTCTTGCAGCTGCCCCGACCAGATCTGGTTTAAGCCGCAGCCAGTGGTGAAAATCGCATTCTCATCGAAGAAAGCATTAATCTCATGGAACACCCGCTGGGGCTTAATCGGATGATCCTCATAATCTGTCTTTCGCCGCATCGCCTGTCTTTCCTGCGGGATGGCCTGCACCCTGGCCGAAGGGGCCCGTTTGATGCCCTGCTTGTTGATCTCTGCCAACAGGGCTTCGATGGCCAGACGGGCATCGGCGACGATTCCAAGCTCCACGGGGACGATCTTGCCGATCTGGCGGGGATCCACATCGATATGGATGAAGCGCCGATCCCCAACGTAAACATCCAGCTTGCCCGTATGGCGATCGTTGAAGCGGCAGCCGATCCCGAGCACCAGATCGCTATCCAAAAAGAACTTATTGCCAAAGGGGGTGCCCACTTGGATGCCCACCTGCCCCACATACAAGGGGTGCTGGGAGGGGAGGACTCCCTTAGCCGTATAAGTACTGATCACCGGCAGATTAAGGACCTCCGCCAGCTCCCTGGCTTCCTTCTCCGCCCCGGCCAGGACGACTCCTCCGCCAAGGAGCAGCAGGGGCCTTTCAGCCTCCAGCACCAACTCCAAGGCCCGGCGAATATCCGCCCCGTTGGGAGCCTTGCGGACCACGGGAATCGAACGGTCCTGCCCCGGCTCGTAATCGATGGTTGCGGTTTGAACGTCTAGGGGCAAGTCGATCAATACGGGACCGGGCCGATCCGACCGGGCGATATGGATCGCCTGGCGGAGGATCCCGGGGACATCGGCCGGCTCGGTGATGCACCAGGCGGCCTTCGTCACCGGCCGGGCGATATCAACGATGTCAACACACTGGAAGGCCTCTTTGCCCAACTGGTCGGTGGTGTTTTGTCCCGTGATGGCAATCAGCGGGATTGAGTCGATTTGGGCTGTGTAAAGGCCGGTGACGAAATTAGTGGCCCCAGGGCCCGAGGTGCACAAAGCCGCGGCCATCTTGCCGCTGACCCGGAAGTAGGCATCCGCGGCATGGACGGCCCCTTCTTCATGACGGGCAATGTAGTGGGTGATGTTCCCATCGGGCAGATACTTGTAGACGGGGTTGATGGAGGCGCCGGGGATCCCGAAGGCCACGTCGATCCCTTCATCCTCTAAAATACGAACAACTACCTCGGCAACCTGCATAGCTATCCCTCCTAAAATTCCTTATAAACAACCCTTCTCCCATTCTATGCAAGTTCCTTCCGCGATATGAAAAGTTGCAGATAATCAAAGGCTATTGCACATAGTGCAAAGACCCTTTCTTTCGATCCAAGAAGGCGCGGCTGGGGGAAGGGGAGAATAACTGATCAAAATCCGAAGGGAGGTTGCATCGTGAAGTTTAGTTATACGGTAGCTACACCTGAGACCAAATCCCCCGAGGTACTGGCTTTTCGCGGTGATTTCAGAGAGTCCCTGGCAGCCTTGAAGGAACTAGGTTATGACGGTGTTGAGCTCATGGTTCGCTCTCCCCGGGAGCTAAACCAGGAGGCCATCAAGGAAGCCCTGGAGGAATTTGCCCTGGAGGTTGCCGATGTTTGCACCGGGGAGGTCTTCGGCGTCGATGGCCTATCTTTCATGGACCCGGATCCCACCGTCCGCCGGGAGGCCATCCAAAGAACGAAAGAGGTCATCGATTTTGCTGCGCTCTTAGGCTCCCAGATCAATGTCGGGCGCCTGCGGGGCTCCTTCCGCCCCGGCATCGATCAGGCGGACTCCCTAAAGTGGGCCAAGGACGGCTTCAACCAGGTCCTGGAGTATGCCGCGGCCAAGAAGGTCCGGGTCCTCCTAGAGCCTGTCAACCGCTATGAGCTCAACTTCTTGTGCACGACTCAAGAGGCCCTGGAGTTCATCGCTGCCTTTGACAATCCCTATCTGGGTCTGATGCTTGACATTTACCACATGAACATTGAAGATAAGTCCATCGTCGCCAGCTTCATCGAGGCCATCGACTACTGCTTCCACATCCATTTTGCCGATGCCACCCGGCGCTACCCGGGGACGGGCCAGATCGACTTTCTTAACATTATGCGGGCCTTAAAAGCGCTAAAATACGATCGGTTCATCTCCCTGGAGATTATGCAAAAGCCAGATCAATACACTGCCGCCAGCCGCAGCATCGAATACTTGCGTCTGTTGGATGAGCTGTCATAAGGAGTGCCATGAACGATGAAAAGGTCCTGGATTGTAATCATGCTGCTTTTCCTGGTGACCGGCGGGGCCGCCGCCCAGGATGGATTCCCCCGGGAGCTGGTGGATGATGTCGGCCGGAAAGTTGTCATCCACCAGGCTCCCCAAAGGATCGTGTCCCTGGCCCCTAGCAACACCGAGATCCTGTTTGCCATCGGCGCAGGGGATCAGGTCGTGGGGGTGACCGACTACTGCAACTATCCCGCGGAAGCCCAACAGAAACCCAAGGTGGGGGGCTTCTCCCAGCCCAACTTGGAGCAGATCATCGCCTTGCGCCCGGATCTGGTCCTGGGGACGGGGATGCACGATGGGGTGATGAAGGATCTAGATCGATTAGGATTAACAGGGATCATCATCTCCCCGGAAACGGTGGCGGAGGTTTTCACCGCCATTGAGAGGGCGGGGTTTGCCATTGGTCGGGATCGGGAGGCGAAGGCCCTCGCGGAAAGCCTGCGGGAGCGCTTCTTGGCCGTGCAGCGGGACGTTGCCGGGAAGGTTCGCCCCCGGGTTTTGTATCAGGTCTGGCCTGACCCGTTGATCGTAGCTGGACCAGGCAGCTTCGTCGACAGCGTCATCACCTTGGCGGGGGGCGAGAACATCGCGGGGGATGCGGCCCGGGGCTATCCCCAGTTCAGCAGTGAGATGGTCGTAATCCGGGATCCCGAGGTAATCCTCTATCCAAAGACCCACGGTTCCGCGGAAATGGCGGATTTTCCCCTCCGTCCCGGTTGGGAAAGCCTCACAGCCGTCAAGGCCAACCGGCTTTACTCCATCGACGGAGATATGATCTCCCGGGCCGGCCCCAGGATAGTTGCGGCCATGGAAGAGGTGGCCAGGATCTTGCATCCGGGGAAGGGAGACGACCAATGAAGGGCAAAGGACCCTGGGCCATCACGGCCATCTTGGGGATCTTACTGGTTGGCGTGGTTGTCATCGCCATCGGGGTGGGCTCGGTTTACGTCCCTCCCCGGGAAGTGGTGCGGATCTTAAGGGCTCCTTCCCCGGGGGAGAGCCTTACCACCATCATCATGCAAATCAGGCTGCCCCGGGTGTTGCTCGCAGCCCTGGTGGGCACCTGCCTTGCCACCGCGGGGGCTGTGTTCCAGGGCCTGTTTAAAAACCCCATGGCCGACCCTTATGTGATCGGGGTTTCCTCGGGCGCTTCCTTGGGGGCGGTCGCCGCCATGGCCTTTGGCCTTCAGCTGCGCGTAGCGGGGCTCGACTCCGTCCCCCTCTTGGCTTTCTTTGGGGCCATGGCCACCATGCTGTTAGTCTACAACCTGGCCCGGACCGGGGGGAAGGTGCCCGTGCTGACCCTCCTGGTGGCGGGGGTTGCCGTCAGCTCCTTCCTGTCTGCCTTGGTCTCCCTGTTCGTCTACTTCAGCGATGATCGCCTCCACCAGGTGGTATTCTGGCTGATGGGGGGCTTTGCCGGCGCCTCTTGGCATTATGTGGGGATGGCCCTGCCTTATACCTTCATCGGGCTGGCCCTGGTGGGCCTCCATGCCCGGGAGCTCAATGTTTTGCTCCTCGGAGAGGAACAGGCCCAGCATCTGGGGGTGGATGTGGAGCGGGTCAAGAAGGTCCTCCTTGCCGCAGGCTCCCTCCTGACGGCCACCGCGGTCAGCACCGCAGGCCCCATCGGTTTTGTAGGGCTGATCGTGCCCCATATGGTCCGGATGATCATCGGGCCCGATCACCGCTCCCTGCTCCCCGCGGTGGCCTTGCTGGGAGCTGTGTTCCTCGTTGGGGCGGATGCCATCGCCAGGACCATCATCAGCCCCACCGAATTGCCAGTGGGGCTGATCACTGCCCTTTGCGGCGGACCTTTTTTCATCTACCTTCTCAAGCGGAAGGGTCTTTGGTCCTAGTAGCCCAGCTCCTCCCCGATGATGATGATGTGATAATCGGTCTGGGTGGGCCGTCGATCTAAAATGACTGTCGCTTTGCACATGCGGTGCTTTGAGTTGCAGTCCATGCACCGGCCAACTTGGGAACAGGAGGTCTTGCTCCCGAAGCGGATGCCGTTTTTCGGACTGGCCACGTTCTTAATCCGCTCCCGGGCCTGCTCTTCGTTTTCAACCACCTTGTTGCAGCCCGCAAGCAAGACCACCCTGGGCGGCCCAAAAATCATCGCTGCGACCCGATTGCCTACCCCATCGGTGTTCACCAGCTGGCCCTGGAGGGTGATGGCATTGGAACTGGCCAGGTACACATCCGCAAACATGGCCTCTTTGCGCAGGCGGTTGATCTCCTCCCGGGGCAGATCATCCCGCCAGTGATGGATGACGTTATTTCCCCGCTCGGTTAACATGTCCAAGAGCCCAAGCTGCCGGATGGTCACCGAACCTCCGCAGCCCACGGTGGCGTCCGGTTCAATCAGCTCTAGCGCCTGCTTGACTGCTTCTTCCCTGGTAGGAAAGTAGTAGGCCTGGAAGTCATTTTCCCTTAGAGCCTTGACGGCCTCTTCTGCCCGCACCCGCCGGTATTCCCCATCGACCCTGGTGGTAATCTGTTCTAAAGACACATGATGCACCTCCCCTCAATTAGATTGTGAATTCGTCACTTTTAAGGGTATTTCCTTTTCGGAAGGAAAGCCTTCCCATCTGCCGAACCAAAGCATCAGGGGGTGAAAGGATGAAAAAGGCACTATTTCCTTTAGTGTTGCTGCTGATTAGCAGTCTGGCTATGGCTGCTCCAAGTCCCAATCTAGTCCTCTACAACCAAGGCTGGGGCTTAATTAGGGACTACCGGGAGCTGACCCTCATGGGCGGGGTAAACCAAGTTCATCTAACTGGGGTCGCCGCCGGGTTGGAGGCGGGCTCCTTCCAACTGCGCTCCCTAGATGAGCCCCTCTCCCTGTTGGAGTACGGCTTCCGGCATGATCTTGCGGACCCGTCGACGCTGCTGGATCGCTACCTGGGGAAGAAGGTTCAGCTCATCAGCGATCAAGGCCGCTACGTTGAAGTCCTGGATGTCGAGCTCCTTTCCCACCGGGAGGGGATTATCGTCAAAGCCGGCGATAAGATCCTCCTTAATCCCCCGGGATGGCTCCAGCTTTCCCTCCTCGATGAACCTGCCCTGGAGCCCACCTTGGACTGCCTCATTGAGGCCGAAAGCAAGGGCCGTCACTTGGTTGAGCTTAGCTACGCGGCCCATGGCCTTGGCTGGGATGTGAACTACACAGGCAGTCTCAAGGAGGATTGCCTTGACCTGGATGCCTGGGTGACCTTAAGAAACAACACGGGGGTTTCCTTCCCCAAGGCCCAGATTAAGCTGGTGGCCGGTGAGCTCAATCGGATAGGCAGCCCCGTCCGCCTCATGAAGGCCATGGATGCCGCCCAGGAGGGCGAGCTGTTTGAATATCATACATATACTCTCCAGCGGCCCGTTGACCTGCCCAAAGATCAGGCAAGGCATGTGTCCCTTTTCTCCCGGAAGCTGCCCGCCCAAATTCTCTACTCCTATGAGGTGGGGCAGCGGGAAGGGGTCTGGGCCGTCCTACAGCTAGAGTCGCCATCGGCCCTCCCCGGAGGCAATTGGCGCATCTTCCAAGGTGAATGCCAAGAGCTAATCGGCCAGGGCTCCCTAGGCCACATCGCTCCGGGTCAGCCGGTTAACCTCCCCTTGGGACGGGCCTTCGATCTGACGGCTAAGCGAATCAAGCTTGAGGAAAAAGATCGGGGCTGGCGGAAGGAAGAGACCTTCCAGGTGGTGTTGACCAATCCTAAGGATGAACCGGTCATCATCCGGGTGGTGGACCGTTTCTGGGGCGATTGGGAGGTGGCCGAGTGCTCCCTGCCCTATCATCGACCCGAAGCCTACCTGCTAGAGATAGACGTTTTCCTCCCTCCCAGGCAGGAGGGGCAAGTCACCTATCGGATCGTCTCCAAGCTGTAATCCATCATGGGGCAGGGGTCATCCTTGCCCCTTGATTCTTTCTTAGGAAAACTCATCCCAAGACAGGAAAGGCAGACCGGGCCGATGAAGAATGTGTTAAATGGCACACTTTGCCAATGGACGATAATTATTGAATAAAAAGGGGCGATGGTTGTGATTCCACGGGAGCGGATGTACGAACGGTACCGGAACAGTTCCCCGGCATCTGGGGCCCTTTATCAAAAGGGGACCGAGTCTTTGCTTGGCGGCACCACCCGGACCAGCGTCTATTTCGAACCCTATCCCCTGTACATGAACCGGGGGGAAGGGGCCTACGTCTGGGATGAAGATGGGGTCTTGCGCATCGACTTCTTGAACAACTACACCTCTTTGATCCACGGCCATTCCTTCGGACCGGTGGTGGAAGCGGTTGCGAACCAAGCAAGGATGGGCCTTTGCTATGGAGCCCCCACAACGGGGGAGATTCAACTGGCCGGCATCCTTCGTGAGCAGATCCCCTCCGTGGAGAAGCTCAGGTTCTGCAGCTCCGGCACCGAGGCGGTCATGTACGCCTTGCGGCTGGCCAAGGCCTATACGGGCAAGGACAAGGTGGCCAAGTTCGAAGGGGGTTTCCACGGCGCCCACGAGTCGGTCCAGTTCAGCTTCGGCCCGGGCCTTAAGTACACTGAAGGCCTCGATCCGATCCCCACCAGCGCCGGCATCCCATCGGCTTGGGCGGAAGATGTCCTCATCCTGCCCTTTAATGATCAACAAACCACCGAAGACTTGATCAGACGCCATCATGGGGATCTGGCCGCGGTGATTATCGAGCCCATCATGGGATCGGGGGGAGTCATCCCGGCAAACCGGGAGTTCCTGGTCTCGCTGCGATCGATCACCAAGAAGTACGGGATTGTCCTCATCTTCGATGAAATCATGAGTCTAAGGGCAGCCCCAGGAGGGGTGCAGGGCCTTTTCGGCATTCGGCCCGATCTTACCACCATGGGCAAGATCATCTCCGGCGGCCTGCCCCTGGCGGCCTTTGGCGGCAGGGAGGAGATCATGGCTTTGCTCGATCCCCGAGGCAAAGGCCCCCTGATTCCCCACAGCGGCACTTTCAACGGGACGGTCTTGGCCACCGCCGCGGGGGCCGCGGCCATGAACCACCTAACCCCTGAGACCTACACCAAGCTAAATGATTTAGCGGCCAGCCTGGCCCAGGGGATGGAGAAATTGTTCAATGGGCTTAACGTTCCAGGGTCGGTAACCGTGGGCGGTTCTTTGTTCAACGTCCATTTCACCGACCGGAAGATCACTACGTTCCGGGACGTACTCACAGGGGATCGGGAGAAGCTGAGCCGCTTCTTCTTCGGCATGCTTCACCGGGGCGTTTTCCTCGCCTCCCGGGGCATGGGCTGCATCTCAACCCCCATGACGGAGGTGGAAGTCGCCGCCTTCCTGCAGGCCGCGGAGGCCACGTTGATTGAAGACATCCTTGGCGAGTAAGGGAAGGGCCCACCAGCCGGTGGGCCCTTAAGATTACCAGGGCGCAAGCCCTGCCGCGTGTTTGCCCGCCAGATAGGCGAAGGTCATGCAAGGACCGATGGTTCCGCCTCCGCCGCCGTAGCCTGCTCCAGGACCGCCAACGCCCGAGTTGTTCCCTGCAGCGTAAAGCCTGGGTATGGGTCTGCCGAAAACATCCAGCACTTGTCCATTCTGGTTTACCCGGGCGCCTCCGGCAGTGCCGATATCCCCCGGCGCCACTTCTGCGGCGAAGAAGGGGGGATTTTCGATTGGACCCAAGGTAGCCTGGATCCCTCCCAAGGGGGTGGCCCAAGCCCGATCGTAGAGGCTCTCGCCCCGGTGGAAGCGGGCATCCTTGCCGTTCCTTGCGAACTGGTTGAATTCCAGAACTGTCTTCTCCAGTCCCTCCGGGTCGATTCCCACCGTGGCAGCCAGCTCCCTTAAGGAATTGGCCTGCTTGACCCAATCGGGGAGGGGCTTGTCTTTGGGCATTCCCGCAATCGTGTATTTCTCCCTGACAGAGCCGTCATAAATGGCCCAGGAAGGGATGTTGCGGTAGCCGATCATGCCCCAGTTCTCCCAGGCAAAGAAGGAGCGCCAGAGGGAATCATAATCCGAAGCCTCGTTGCAGAAGCGTTCTCCGTACCGGTTGACCATAATTGCCCCTGGCTTGCTCTTTTCTAGCAGGAAGGCAAGGGATGCCGCCTGGCCCTGGGCATTCTTTCTTTCAGCTTCAACTTTGTAGACGGGCATTCCGTAGCACTCGTTCATGTTCCGCAGATCGGCCCCAACGGCCATAGCCATCAGGATGCCATCCCCCGTCAGGCCCATGCTCCCGGTGAAGTAGGGTGTGGGCCCCCGGAGGAAGCTCTTCTTCATCTCCAGGTTGCAGTCAAAACCGCCAGCCGTCAGCAACACGCCCTGGCTGGCCTTAATGCAGATCTCCCGTCCGTCCTTCTCGGCGACAAGACCGACGATTTCTCGCTCGTCGGCAGGATTGTCCCGGACAATGAGCTGTTTGGCCGGGGCGTTGTAGTGGAACTGGACGCCCTTCGCCTGGGCGCCCTCCATCAGGGCCTCAATAAGGGCTGCGCCGCCCCCCGGCTGATCGTTGACCAAGGCGCAAAGGCTGCGCCCAACCGGAACCGCGCCGGGCCATTCGGGGTGATACTCGGTGCAGGGCTCAGCCGCCGGGAAGAGTCCCTGGGCGATCCCCCACTTGATGGGGGTGTTGGCGCCGACGAACTCCACCATGTTGGGTCCTTCATCAATGAAGGTCTCGATGATCTGGTCTTCCGACTGATCCCCTGCGATGAGCCGAACATAAGTCAGTGCGTTCTCCCGGGAATCGAAGATTCCCTGGGCTCGCATGATGGGGTTGTTCGGTATCCATACCCATCCCCCCGACATGAGGGTGCTCCCGCCGGGGATGCCCAGCTTTTCAAGCACGATGACTTTGGACCCCTGGGCCGCCGCGGCCAGGGCGCCGGTAATCCCTGTGCCTGAGCCCACCACAACCACATCGGCCTCCATGTCCCACTTATCAGGAATATCTGTCCTGGGGGACGCGAAGGCTTGCGGGGTGAACTTGCCCACCAGCTCCGTGCCGGCTGCAGCCGCGGCAAGCGCGGCGCCAGCTTTCAGAAAGTCCCGTCTTGTCATGTCTGTCAACTGCCATCCCTCCCTGAAAGTTCGTTAGATAAGACACAATCCAAGCTTGTCCTTCTTCATCGGCCGGGGAATCCCTGCCTGGAAGTCAGAATTGTATATTCTAGCCTACAATCCGGGCAAGAATAGTCAACTGGGCAGGCCCCTTGCAGCAGGCCCGCGAGAAGGGTCAACGGGGGGTCTTGATGAATATCCTCTATGACCGGGATTGTATGATCCACACCCCTTGGCAGCGCAATGGACTGCCTGTTCCCACAGCCCATGACTCCTTGGCACCCCTTTCTTTTCGGCCTTAGGCCGATGCAGAAATACCGGGAGCGGTTGGTAGGAATCTTCCCCCAGAGAATAGAAAGGAGACCCGGAGAAGTTTCTGCTGAAGGTTTGGCTCTATTGACGGGGCGAGTTGGACAGGCAAAGGCCTACGATAGTTGCAGCCACGGCACCAGCCGTCTGCACATATGAGCTGATGGGATCCCCCGATCCGCCCTTGCAAGAGCGGGGGCATCTGGGTGATACTAGCATGGGGTCCAGTTCTACTTTGCGGTGATGGCAAAGGACTATGCCGGGGAATCTTCAAGCCGATAAAACACGCGGCCTGAGCCTGGGGGCAGCCCCGAGGCTCAGGCAGCTCAACATGAGTTTGAGCAAATAGGGGAGTGAGGCTCCGTGAAAGAGGTCAAGACCCCCAATTGGGTTCGGGGCAGCGCCGATGATTTGGCCCCAGAGATGCCATTAACCATATCCTACAACAGTCGACCTGCAGCGTCGCTCCTTTGCATGCCCACGGACCTTAAGCCCCTTGTGTTGGGCTGGCTGTTTACCCAGGGGCTGGTGGCATCCCTTGATGAAGTCCAGTCCCTGGGGGTATGTGCCGACCTGCGCCAGGCCCAAGTCCTGGTGAAACCGGATCGCTGGGAGGAAAAAGAGGGATGGCGCCAGGTCCTAACCAGTGGCTGCGGGGGTGGCACGATCCTCCTCCAGCAGCTGGTGGGGGAGCTTCCTCCAATTGCCAGCTCCATCCGTTGGGAGCTGGGCAGTCTCCAAGAATACATGCGTGAGTGCCTCCGGGCTGGGGGCATTTACAAAAGGTGTGGTGGGGTCCACGGCGCCGCCTTGGCAGGAAAGGCGGGGCTTTTGACCCACAGCGAAGACATCGGGCGCCACAATGCCGTCGACAAGGTTATTGGCAAGGGGCTGCTCCTGCAGACTACCTTTGCCGAGACAGCCATTTTGACGACCGGGCGCGTCTCTTCCGAAATGGCCATCAAGGCAGCCCAAGGGGGCATCCCCCTAATCGGATCCTTAAGCGTGCCCACCAGGCTGGCAGTGGAGATCGCATCCAAAGTGGGCCTATCCCTGGTAGGCCGCATCTGCTCCTATCGGCCCATCGTCTACAGCGGCACCGAGCGGATAGTCTAGGGCGTCTCGTTAACCCTCCTTGGGAGGCTGGCCGAGAACAACTGGAGCAATTTCCTTTGTGATGAGGGCTGCCTTGGATCATGTGGAAAATGGTGTTCTCAGGATAAGCTTTATCCCCAGCAATGGAAATCAATTTCAAGAAGGGTAAAGAAGGAGATCGCCCTTCCTTGTCGAAATGAACGCCACAGATGCCGATGGGAAGCCTTGTAACGGTGATATCAAGCACAAATGAGATTCAACAGAGAGGTGACAATAATGTTTCGACTTGGGCCAGGTGAGCTGATTATTCTGCTTGTTATATTTCTGGTCATATTCGGTCCCTCCAAGCTGCCTGAAGCCGGCCGGACATTAGGAAATACAATCAGCGAATTCAAGAAAGCCGTCAAAGGGATAGACGCCAGCAGTGAGGGCGAGCAGGAAAGTCAGTAACGATAGGCAAGGTACTTGGATGGCGGGGGAGAAATATGGAAGATTACGGGCAAATGACCCTTGTTGGGCATCTAACTGAACTGCGTCGAAGGCTAATAATTGCTTTGCTTGCAATCATCGGCTTCTCCATTATTGGCTATGTATTTTCCGAGCAGATTATTAAGGTCCTTACAGTCCCTATCGGGGAGCTCATTTTTCTGAGCCCAACAGAAGCCTTTTACACCCATATCAGGGTCGCTATTTATGCCGGATTTATCTTGGCGCTGCCGGTTGTAATTCATCAAGTTTGGCGATTTGTTTTGCCGGCGCTGAACCAGAATGAGCGAAGACTCCTTTATCTACTTGTGCCCTTGTCAGTACTATTATTCTTTCTGGGCTTAGCCTTTAGCTTCTTTATCGTTATTCCATTCGGGATGCGGTTTTTCTTGGGTTTTTCCGGTCCAGGCTTGCGGCCGATGCTTACCCTTGATTACTACATAAGTTTTGTTATTACGATAACCATTCCTTTCGGGATTCTTTTTCAGCTTCCATTGGTGCAGGGTTTCCTCATTCGCTTCAGGCTGGTAACGGTCAAACAGCTGGAGAGGATGAGGAAGTATGTTGTCGTGGGTGCCTTTGTAGTTGGCGCTTTGTTCACACCGCCTGATGTGTTGTCCCAAGTGTTTTTGGCCGTTCCATTGATACTATTGTTTGAGCTTGGCTTGATTATGGGGCGGATCATCTCCCCTCGGTCAAAGTCGAAGTAGTGTTGTTTGTATGCCTGTATTTCGGTGCAGTCTCTTTGGGGGGGATAGATGAATAGGAGGGGCTTCCGTGTTTAGATTAGGTTTTTTCGAGACGGTTGTCATTGTGTGCGTCACGGTGATACTGTTCGGCCCCTGGATAATTGCCAAGGTGAGGCGGTCAATAGCCGGAGGCGTAGAGGGATACAAAGAGGCAAAGCGGGGTCTAGATGAACCAGCTGATACCGATAATGCAGAAGGTGCCGACAAGGCCTAACTCATAGTCGTTAACCTTCGGAAAGGGGTGTTATGAATGTTTGGATTAGGGACAACGGAATTGATTGTCATCTTGATCATTGCCCTGGTGGTGTTTGGTCCTAGCAAATTGCCTGAGATAGGGCGAGCAATTGGGAAAGGGATACACGAATTCAAGACAGCTGCCAGCGATATTACCGAGGTCGGTAAAGAAGTAAAAGAGGCAACAACCGAGATCGGTAAAGAAGTAAAGGAAGCGGCAGCCATTGAGACTAAGAAGGATCAAGGTGAAGATGCCGAGTAACCAAGGCAAGACGCGATGGCCCTTGAAGGGGGGAAGCCAGCTGTGGCCGTTAACAGGTTGATTAAAGTATTAACCTGTTGATAATAAAAGGAAAGGGTGGGGTATTGTGTCCGAAAAGAAACAGGACAGACTAGTTGAGAGCACGACTAAAGGCAACTTAAGCAGAAGAGATTTCATCAAAGGCACGGCACTTGGGGCTGCTGGGCTAATTGCCGGGGGTGTGTTGTCATCCAGTGCAATGGCCACCGAAAAGACCAAGTCCCATATCCCGGAGAAGTGGGACTATGAAGCTGACGTTGTGATTGTTGGGGCCGGGGCCACAGGACTTCCTGCTGCCCTTAGGGCTCTCGATGCAGGAGCTTCCGTTCTGGTAATCGACCAGAACTATGACGTGGGTGGGAGGGCAATTATTAGCGGTGGAGCTACCCCCCCTTGGCGGTGGGACCAGGGTGCAAAAGCTCCATGGCGTAGAAGATTCTCCTGAGAAGTACTTCAGGGACATGACCGACTGGTCCGTCCTGACCAAGAATGGACTCCCTGAGTACAGGTACAACAACTTTGCCATGATGCGTGCATCGGCAAATGTTCAGCCTAAGGTGTTCGATTATCTGGAGAGCAATGGCGTAAGGTTTAAGGATGACGCCCTGTTGATGCTAGCTGGACGGGGCGGCGGATGGGGCGTGTCCGTACCGCGGAACAATATGCCCGATGACGATCTTTGGGACAAAGACGTCAACTATAGCCCAGCCCTTACTGCAGGGGCAGCCTTGATTAGACCCCTAGAGAGAAGCGCCAGGAAAAAAGGCGCCAAATTCATGTTCAATCGCCACGCCGACAGCCTGATTAGAGAAGAACAGTTTTCTGGTCGGGTTCTAGGCGTGGTTGCCAGCTACACTCCCCGGATCCTGCCGGGAACCAATACTCGGCTGGAGAGCTACTATTCCGAAGGCAATATCGATGAGCGCCGACAAACCGTCACCATTAGAGCCAAAAAGGCCGTCATCATCGCGACCTCCGGATTCATGGGCAACAAGGTGTTCCGCAAGATGTATGATCCCAGGAGCTCCGATGAAATGATCGTTTCCAACCAGCCATACGACGGGATCGGTCGCTCCCAGGACGGAGTCATGATCATCTCCGCCATTAACCACGGGGCCATACTCGGCAGCGTCACCCAGATGCTCGAGCACGGTGGTTCAATGAGAAAGCGCAACGTGGTCGGCTGTGAGTACGTATACACCCAATTCCCCATCGATAGCCCCGTGTTCCCCTTCGCCCGCGCGACTGGCATTAACGTGCGGAAGAGTGTGTGGCGCGACGCTATCGTTGTCAACCAGGTCGGGAAACGATTCTACGATGAGACCGGTGATGGGTACGCTTACCCCCGAAGTGGTCCAACCCTAATCGGGGATACAACCCAAGATCCTTACGTTCCCCATGATTGGCGGAACACCCTGATCCCTGGTGGATATGCACCAGTGGCTTACACCGATGCCAGCCGGGCGATCAACGAGGGTTCCAAGCACCCGGATTACAGCCCTGGACCAACCTGGATGATCCTCGATGCCGGCATCGTTAAGCGCGAGGGCTGGAAGCTAGGCGAACCCTACACCGATCCTAAGTTCTTCTTCGAGGCGCCGACACTAGCTGAACTGGCAAGGAAGATCAGCGAGAATCCTTACCAAAAGGTGTCCATGCCGCCAGAGAACCTGGAGCAGACAGTAGCCAGGTACAATGCCCTCGTAGAAGCAGGCAAGGACGTCGACTTCGAAAAAGATGGTATCCAGTACAAGCTGGAGACGCCTCCATTCTACGCTGCTTGGTGCACTTGCGTGTACCACGACTCTTACGGTGGTCTGCAGGTCAATGAACATTGCCAGGTCAAGGATCGCTGGGGCAATGTCATTGAAGGCCTGTATGCCGGGGGAGAAGCGGCCGGTGGTTGGAGCGAGCATGGTTTGGGCAAGTGCGTTGTCCAAGGTTATATAGCAGGAGATCATGCTGCTAGGTCGTAAGGACGACCGGAGGTAGAATAAAATGGCGAAAAAAGTGGTAGTAGTTGCCCTGCTGGCAATGCTCCTAACGGGAGCGGTTGTCGCCCAAGGTCCAAGGTACATCGATGGAGTCTATCAGGGTCGAGGGGATGGTTTTAGCGACTACATCGATGTTGAGGTCATTATCGAAGAAGGGCTGATCAAGGACATCAAGGTAACGTACTTCGACGACACCCGGTTTGTTGGGGATGTGGCAATCGAAAAACTAAGAAAACAGATGCTTGATGAACAGACCATCGAAGTCGATACCGTTTCACAAGCGACCTTTTCGAGCCAAGGGTTCATCGAAGCAGTCAAAGACGCCCTGAAAGATGCGGCCCAGGACTAAAGGCGACTGAACAGAAAGTAGGAAATGGGGTCTGCTGCTTATCGACGGCAGACCCTTTAAATTCCACCAATGGTTAAGCAAGGGGGATGCCCACTAGAGGATAGACGGTGCGAGGCACTGGAGATGGACTCGCAACTTAAGGAGTGGGGGATCCCTGGACCGGAGCATAGTAGGATCTGCTTAGGGCTATGCTTAGACGCAAAATGAGACTTAAGGGAGGTAAAGCTAGGTGCCCGTTGGAAATGCAAATGGGCAGAAAGCCCACAACGACAGCCCGCCGGTTGTTGAAAGGCTTCCGGATGAGGCCGATGTTGATGACGTTTTGGCTGAAAGGCACAACGTAAGCCTAAGCTTTATGGAAGAGCCCCCCGGCGAGATCGTCACTGGTAATGAAATGGTTTTAACCCTTTGTGTTGCATGTCCATCTGGCTGCGATCTTGTGGGGCACACTTTGGCAATAAGAGGGCAAGAGGGCGTTGTCATCGATGGACTTGAGCTAGTCGAATTCGATGGGACGGCTAATAAGACTGCCCCGTTTACGGTTCAAGTCCCGGAGGGTTTAGGGGAGTATACGTGGACAGCTGTCTTCCCGGTGTTAGCAGAAGAGGACATCATCCATGAGGAAAGCACCCATGCCTTCTCGTTCACTGTTCAGCCCCACCCAACGAGCATGGCGGTCTGGGATGTAGATTCGCCCATCATCGCCGGAAGGGACTTTGAGATCACCGTTGGCGTCAAGTGCGGGCTCCACTGCAATTTAGCAAACCAGAAAGTTGCGGTTTATGATCAAGACGGAAACGCGGTGGCTGCCGGCGAATTGGGTGATGCTTTATATTCCTCTTCCATTGACCTTTATTGGACAGTGCTGAAACTTAAGGCCCCCGAGAAAACGGGCAGCTTCACCTGGGAAGCCAAGTTCCCCAGGCCGGATGATGGCATTCCCCATGATGAATGTGGTTTTAGCTTCAGCTTTTCAACGGCCCAGCCACCTGACTGTGAGGTAACCGTAAGGGTGATTGACAAAGAAACCAGCGACCCGATTGGAAACGCCCAAGTCACCATGCGTCCAAATCTGTATACAGACTTTACAGACGAGCAGGGAGAGGCCCGAATCGGGGTGCCTAGGGGCGAGTACAAGGTTAGCATTTCCGCCGCCAGGCCAGCTCCCAGAGGGATTGATTATAAATGGGGAGAAGTACCACGGGTCACGAGGGGTCATGAGTATATCGTCTATGTTCCACCAGAAAACAAAGAGACTCTAGCCAACTTTGAAGCAACTTACCAGATTGACGAGGATACTACCATCGAAGTGGAGCTAGTTGGCATCATTGAGCCGCCGGAAGAGGATACCTTGTAAACTCGGGTTGTGTCTATTGGGCCACCTTCATCCCTTTGGTTCTGGTTCATCGCTAGACCATCTACCGGAGGGATGGTGGCCCTTCCTTCTGCGTGCTTGTAGTTAACCCCCATTGGATTTCATGAACTCCGCAACATAATAGGCAAATGCCCGGAAATCGTCTAGGTGGTTGTGCAGCATATCATATACTCGATCAAAGTCGATCTGTAAATATTCGTGCACAAGCAAGTTGCGAAAACCGGCCATTGGAGCCATCTGCTCGGCAAAACTTGTTGGTAGGACTCCTTGCTCGCCGAGTTGGAGAATTGTCTGTCGATATTCACTAGGCAGTGATACCCCTATCGAGGCCAGAATGTGACCACCGATATCAAGCACGTTTTGTATGCAGCGCTCCAGGCCCCTTTCTACAGCCCAAGATCTGACGATGTCTTCTTTGAAGTCGGCAAGGGGTATGTTCCGCATCTGCTCCAATACTGTAAGGGATTCTTGGATGTTTTGCAGGTGTTTGTGTATAGTATCGTAATCTAGTCTAGATGTCATAGTTTATCACCCTCGATTCTGCGTGGGGTTTGTAGTATCATCTACATGGTAAAGGCGCTTATACTCAACTGGCCGCCCAAACTGACCAGATTGAATGCGCTTTTCCATATAGATCCTATCCAGTCGACGCAAAAATGCTGTATCGAGGTAGTCGCGCAAAGTACATGCGGCAAAACTTACGCGAAGTTGGTCGTCCTTGCAGTCCAGTAAAACCCCGTCGCGAAGGACCCGGTGGCGGAGTAATAGTGGGGCTTCATTGAGGAGCACCACATCAATATCGTCCCTGTAGAGCAGGGCGGCTAGGCCATTCCACAGGCTCAAACGATACTCCAGAGACTGGGCCAACAGCGGCTCTTCATCTTTCACCAACACCGCGATGTCTACATCACTTAGTGGTCCAGCTTGTCCTCTGGCTTGTGAGCCGAAGAGATAGGCCGCCACAACCTCCTGGCGGTCGGCAAAGAAAGCTGAAAGCTCTTGTACAAGGTCGATATGTCCATTCCCTAAAGAGCACTTTTTCAAGCGACCACCCCCTAGTACAGTATATCTTTGTCAAGGGATAAATACAATTCCAAGGACAACTACGATCGCGTCAAGATGCTGTAGGTTCCCATCTAAATGAACCGAGAAGCCTCGGACTTTAGTCCGGGGATCGTCAGACCTTGGGATCAGTTCCTTGCTCAAAGACGACCAACCCGTGGCCAAGATTACAGCCTTCCGCGCCATCACCCGGAATTGACCTTGTCCCCCTGGCTGCACCCCCATTTTCTACCGGTGCGCTGCCTTTTGTCTCCAGGAGCACCTCGACTTTCGCGCTCCCCGCCTAAACTGTCGCAGCCAGACCGACTCCTGCCACGACCCATCATTTTAGGGTTTGAGCTGCTGCCTGCCCCATGGAAATGCCTATGGTGACGGCCTTTGGGTGAGTTATCAAACAAAAGGGCAATTGCGAAAAAGGATTTTTGAGGAAGGCGTGGAATATAATGGTGCGCGCGTTCACAAGTGGCATGGCCATGCCAACAGCAATACAGGGGGTAGTGTCTATGAATGAAAAGAAGATCACCAGGCGTTCCTTTCTCAAGCTGGTGGGAGCCCTGGGGGCGGTAACCGTCGTCACTCCGCCCCTCCGGAACCTCAAGGTGGTGCGGGCCTTTGGAAAGCATACCCAGGAAAAGCCTGCCTACACGGTGACGAAGAGGATACCGCAAGTCTGTGCTAGAGCCTGTGAAGCCGATTGTGCCTACTACGTGACGGTGGGAGTCGATGGGGCCACCGGTCCAGAGCGGGCTCTCTCCTTGGAAGGGCGGCCGGAAGATCCGGTCTCCAGGGGGAAGTACTGCATCAAGGGACTGGCCTTCGTCGATTCTCTTTATGATCCGGACAGGCTCCTGGTGACCATGAAGCGGACAAACCCTAAGCGGGGGATAAACGAAGACCCTGGATGGGTGGTCGTCCCCAGCAAGACGGCCGTCGATGAGATTATCGACAAGTTCAAGAAGCTTCGCCGGGAAGAAATCATCATGTGCTCCCCCGGGGATCCCTACACCAACCTTTTGTGCAAATCCCTGGGAGTCAGGCGAAGCGACCAGCGGACCGAGTGCTTTGGCACCCACTACTTCATCAATACCCTGATGATTACCAACCCGCCGAACAAGTTCTACTCCAGCACATACACCCCAACCCACTCGATTTGGGGCTATGACTATTCCCAGACGAAGTACATGCTCTGGTTTGGCTTTGACTCTTTCTCCAAGAGCGGCAAGGCGGGAATTTTGAACCACATCGCGGAAGGAAAGCGCAACGGCGCCAAGATTGTGGCCTTCAACCCGATCAAGACGCCGATGGCCGACGACATCGCCGATGAATGGTACCCCATCAAGCCGGGAACGGACCTGGCGGTCCTCTTGGCAATGCTCAAGATAGTCTTGGACGAGGGATTGTACAATGAAGACTACGTGCGAAAGTACAGTGATGCTGCTGTCTTGATCGACGAAAAAACAGGACGGCACATTGCTTCCCAAGATGGCAAGTGGTATGCATGGTCGAAGGAGAGCGGCCGGATCGAGACCCTTGATGAATGCCGGGCGCCAGCCCTCGACGGCGGTCCCT
>JAAZLZ010000146.1 GCA_012799075.1 Bacillota bacterium | reverse complement strand
CACAAGCCGCGGCCGCCAAAGCGTTATGGACGTTGTGCCGACCGGGAATGCCCACCGACACTTTAACGTCATGGGGAAAGGGAGTGCCATATAGGGTAAACCCAAGGGCCCGCGGACCTTCCTTGATCTCCCTAGCCCGCACGTCCCCTCCACCTACACCATAGCAGACTATCCGTCCCTGGTGGTTGGCCCCCATGGCCGCAACCCGCTGGTCATCGGCGTTTAGCACTGCAATTCCTTTAGCTCCTAAAGCCTCGACTAGCTCGCCTTTGGCCCGGGCGATATTCTCCAGGGAGCCCAAAAGTTCAAGATGGACCTGGCCAACATTAGTGACAACCCCAACGCAAGGGCGCGCAATACTGGTCAAGTGGCGAATCTCCCCCAAGCCCCGCATGCCCATCTCCAAGACCACATAATCATGCTGGGCGTCGGCCTGCAACAAGGTCAAAGGCAAACCGATCTCGTTGTTGTAATTGCCGGGGGATTTAAGGGTAGACCCCATACGGCTGAGAATAGCCGCCAACATATCTTTCGTTGTCGTTTTGCCATTGCTTCCCGTGATGCCAATCACCCGGGCTCCCAAGCCCCCGCGCCAATAGGCGGCTAGATCCTGCAGGGCGGTCAGTGCATCCTTGACCACCACTAGGGGTCTACCGAGCCCTTGCCAACGCTCCCGTTGACCCTCTTCCACAAGGGAGGCGCCGGCGCCCCCTTCCATGGCGTGGGCAATAAACTCATGGCCATCGGTCCTTTCCCCGCGAAGGGGGATGAAGAGCTGACCCGGTTCAGTCCCCCGGGAATCGATGGATACCCCCGTCAAAGGGGCGGGGTGTTCGCCGACAAGCTCCCCTCCCGTGGCCTTAAGAACATCTTCAATACTAAGCCTTGCCAAGGTGCTTCCTTCCTCTCAGTGCCCGGGCCGCTTCCTCCCGGTCGTCAAAGTGAATGATCCGGTCCTGGAAGACCTGATAGTTTTCATGGCCTTTACCGGCGATAAGCACTACATCCCCAGGCTGGGCCATATTGATCCCCAACCCAATGGCTCGGCTGCGGTTAACCTCAAGCAGGTATTCGCCATTGCCGCGGCGGACCCCCTCCTCCACCTGGCGACAAATCACCATGGGGTCCTCCCCCCGGGGATTGTCAGAAGTAATGATGGCAAAATCACCATGCCGGGCGGCAATCTCGCCCATGATGGGCCGCTTGGTCTTATCCCGATCGCCCCCACAGCCGAAAACCACGATGATCCGGCCCCCAGTCAAGGCGCGGGCAGCTTGCAGCACGTTTTCCAAGCCATCGGGGGTATGGGCGTAATCGATGATGACGGAAAACTCCTGCCCCAAGTCAACGGTTTCAAAACGGCCCGGCACCCCCCGAATTCGCTCCAGACCCATTTGCAGCTCCCCGGCCGTGGCACCCAATTGCCAACCACAGGCTAGGGCTGCAAGACAATTATGAACGTTGAAAAGACCGGTCAACCTGGACGAAATAGCTATTTCCCCTTGGGGGTGGCGCAAATTGAAGGATAACCCCTGGGGATTCATCTTAACCCCCTCGGCCCTGAGGGTCGCCGGAGCATGGATCCCGTAGGAAACCACATCGACGGCGACAGCTTCGCTGATCTTGCCTCCATGCTCATCATCTCCGTTGATGATGGCGACCGGAGGATGCTTTTTCTTGGGCCCGGGTCCCCGGCCGAGCTGGGTGAAGAATTTGGTCTTGGTCTCCAAGTATTTGGCAAAGGTGCCGTGGAAATCCAAATGATCCTGGGTAATGTTGGTCAACACCCCTAGATCAAAGGGGCATCCAACGATTCGATCCAGCTCGATCCCATGGGAGGACACTTCCATGACCACCCACTGGACCCCATCGTCATACATCCTGGCCAAGAGCCTTTGCAGGTCCAGGGATTCCGGCGTCGTCCGCGTCGCGGCAATGGCTTCACTTCCGATCATATTCTGGATCGTCCCCACTAGACCGACCTTGTATCCTGCGGCTTCCAGGATGCTTTTCAGAAGATAGCTGGTGGTGGTTTTGCCATTGGTCCCGGTAATGCCGATCAACCCCATTTTGGAGCCAGGGTAGTCGAAGAATCGGGCAGCTATCAATCCGAGGACCCTGCGACTATCCTCAACTAAAGCCACCGGCAGTCCCTGGGGAAGGCCCCGCTGACCCACCACCCCAACGGCACCCTTGTCTAGGGCATCCTTAATGAAGTCATGGCCGTCGAAATGTTCACCCCTAATGCAGACAAACACATCCCCAGCCTTAACCTGCCGAGAATCATAGGTTATCCCTGAAACCCAGGCGTCAGGGCCGAGGACGCGAGCATCGGGAACACCTTGGAGGAGCTCTCGAAATGAAATCGCCATACATCATCACCCACATATAGCATTACCTGGTTCCTGATAAAAAAACCAGGTTAGCCTATTCCAACCAAACCTTCACCGAGTCCTTGCCGGAAAGGACCGTTCCCGGGGCCGGCTCTTGTTTGACCACACGCCCACTTCCCTTAATATCTATGGTGAGTCCAAGACTACCTAGAACCCCAACAGCATCCCGCAAGGTCAACCCCTTAAGGGAAGGCACCACTATTTCCTCCCCATTGTATTCGCCTGCCATGGTGGCAACTTCCTCCCGGGTTTTGGCTGCCAAAGCAGGTTTTGCAGGTTCTTTCGCCATGGTCCCCCGGGGCGAGGCGCCCAGATACTTGAGCATGTCCCCAACGGCCCGGGAAAACACCGGGGCGGCCAGGGTGCTCCCATAGCGAATCTCGCTTTGACATTCATACAAAACCACCAACGCTGCCAGCCGAGGTTCATCAAAGGGTGCGTAGCCCACAAATGATGCGATTCTTTCCGGACCATATCCTCCCCGAGGCAAAGGCACCTCGGCGGTCCCGGTCTTGCCAGCAACGGGATAGCCGGGGATGTCCGCCGTCTTGCCTGAGCCGTCGGCCACAACTCCCCGCAGGAGCCGGTTTACTTCGGCGGCCGTCTCGGGGGAGATGACTTGGCGAATGGGCTCAGGCCTCTTCTCCTCCACCAATTCCCCCTGGCCGTTTAAGACCTGGCGAACCAAGTACGGACGCATCAAAAGGCCCCCGTTGGCAATGGCAGCAGTTGCGGTCAAGAGCTGCAGCGGGGTGACCGCGATCCCCTGGCCGAAACCGATGGTGGCCCAACGAGCCGTCTCCCCCCAGCCGGAAGGATTGGGCACAGGCAAAAGCCCGCTCGCCTCACCAGGGAAATCGATGCCCAACCGACTGCCAAAGCCAAAGGCGCTCAAGTATTGGTACATCCTTTGGGGACCTAGTTTATCCACGGCGATCTGGGCAAAAACAGGGTTGCAGGAGTTCTCCAAGGCCTTTTGGAAGGTCTGTTTCCCATGCCCGCCAGCGCGCCAGCAGCGTATGGTGATGCCTCCCAGGCGGATTTGACCCGGATCATCAAAAGGCATCTTGGTCGTGATCACACCTTCTTCCAGGGCGGCGGCGGTGGTGAAGATCTTCATGGTGGAGCCGGGCTCATATTGATCGACACAGACAGCACAGCGACGTACTTCCTTCCCGTAATCCCAGTAGCAATTGGGATCGAAGGAAGGATGCACGGCCAAGGCTAGAACCTCTCCTGTCCTAGGGTCCATCACCAGTAAGACGCCTTGT
>JAAZLZ010000145.1 GCA_012799075.1 Bacillota bacterium | reverse complement strand
GTTACCACCGTCATGCTCACCCTCTGCTTAGTTGTCACCGGGCTGGTGTCCATGGGCCGGGTGCCCTTAGGGCTGCTGCCGGAGATGAAGCTGCCCTATGCCGCGGTGATTACCACCTATGGCACCTCAGGCCCCCAGGAAGTAGAGACCCTGGTGACCCGGCCTTTGGAATCTTCCCTAGCATCTTTGAGCAACCTAAAAAACATTATTTCCTATTCTTCCCTGGGCATGTCCACCATTATTGTGGAATTTGCCTGGGGAACCAACATGGACTTGGCGACCCTGGAGATGAGGGAGCGGACGGATTTAATCAAAGGGAGGCTGCCCGAAGGCGCTGATGCCCCCCTTGTCGTCCGGTTTGATCCCTCCTCGATACCGTTGATGCAGATCGGTCTTGATGGTCGCTATGATCTAGTCACCTTAAGGCAGATCGCCGACGATGTGGTCGCTCCCCGCCTGGAGCGGCTGGAGGGGGTTGCCAATGTAACGGTCGAGGGCGGTTTGGAGCGGGAGATCCGGGTGGCTGTTGATCCGATTCAGCTGGACTCATACAATCTTTCCCTCCAGCAAGTCAGCCAGGCCTTAGCGGCAGCCAATCTCAATCTTCCCGGGGGTCGGGTGGCCGACAAAACAAGGGAGCTGGCCGTCCGCACCCTGGGGGAATACACGGATATTAAACAGATCGAAGAGTTGATGCTGCCTACGGGAGTACGCCTGAAGGATGTGGCCGTAGTTCAGGACACCTTCAAGGAGCAAACCCGGCTGACCCGCATCAACGGTCGACCCAGCATCGGGCTGTATATCCAAAAGGAGTCGGGAGCCAATACGGTCTTTGTCGCCAGCCGGGTTAGGGCCGAACTGGATAGGATTATGCGGGACTACGACGGCGGACTGAACCAGAACATCTTCTGGGATGAGTCGGACTACGTAGTCAAAGCCGTGCGCAACCTGGGGGAAAACATCGTAATCGGCGCCCTTCTTGCGGTAATCATCCTGCTTATTTTCCTGAGGAATATCCGGACTACCCTAGTTATCGGCGCCGCCATCCCCGTCGGCATCATTTCCGCCTTTATCCTCCTATTCTTCGGGGACATTTCCCTGAACATGATGTCCCTTGGGGGGCTGGCCCTCGCCGTCGGGATGCTGGTTGACAACGGGATTGTGGTCTTGGAGAACATCTTCCGCTACCGGGAGGAAGGCGCCTCGGCCGATGAGGCTGCTCGGGACGGGGCCAAGGAAGTGGCTTTGGCCATCATGGCCTCGACATTGACGACGGTGGCCGTCTTCCTGCCCATTGTCTTTGTCGAAGGAATCGCGGCCCAGCTGTTTGCCGACTTGTCAAAGACGGTCACCTTTGCCTTGCTGGCATCCCTTCTTGTTTCCCTCACCCTAGTGCCCATGCTCGCGGCCCAGTTGATGAGGGGCAAAACGGTGAAGCAAAGGAAAGGCGAACAGGGTGCCGTTGCTGGTTTCAGACGTTTTCTCACCTGGTATAGTGATGCCATCGGCAAAATGCTTAAGCGGCGCCGGCTTGTCGTCTTAGTCGTCGGCGCAGCCTTTCTGTGCAGCTTAATTCTCATCCCACGGATCGGCATGGAGTTTATGCCCACCATGGATGCCAGCTCCATTAGCATCTCGGTGGAGCTGCCCTGGGGGTCATTGCGGGAGGAGACGGAGGCTATTGTCAACGATATCGAAGCGTTTGTCGCCCAGATACCGGAGGTGCGCAATACATCCCACGTCGTCGGACGAGGTGGGACGATGGACATAGGCGGCGCCGAGAACCATATGGGGCAGCTGGATTTGGAGCTGCAGCCCATCAAAGAAAGGCAGCGGACCAGTGATCAGGTGGTCGAGGAAATCCGGGATTATGTGGGGAGCATCCCTGGAGCCAAGATCAACGTCCGCGGTCGGGACATGATGGGCATGGGCGGCGCCGCGGGGGCCTCGCCAATTGCCATCAGCCTCCGGGGCCAGGATTTGGATGAACTCTATTTCTGGGCCGAGGTGCTCGCCGAAGAATTGGCAGCTATACCCGGCACAAGGGAGGTCCGCAGCGGGGTTGGCGAAGGTCGTCCGGAACTCCACGTCAAGATTGACCGGGATCGGGCGGCAAGCCATGGGACTAGTGTCACCCAGTTGGCCAGCACTATCCGAACCGCAGTGGACGGTCAGGTTGCGACCCGTCTGCGGCGGGAAGGCACCGAGATCGATGTCCGGGTGTCCTTGCCCAAGGATAAGCCGTTAACGCCCGAGGAGCTAAAGAGGCTCCTGGTGCCCACAGCTGCGGGACGTCACGTCCCCCTCTATGAAGTGGCATCTTTGAGTGAAGGTAAGGGACCCATTTCCATCACCCGGTACGGCCAAGCCAGGGAGGTAACCGTCACATCCCAAGTGGCCGGTCGGGACTTGGGCAGCACCCTGATGGACATCCGGAAAAAGCTGGATACCATCGGGCTGCCTGAGCATCTGATGGTCTCTGTTCGGGGGGAGGCGGAGGAGATGCAGGATGCCTTCGGGGATCTT
Source organism: Bacillota bacterium (assembly GCA_012799075.1). GTDB lineage: Bacteria > Bacillota > Limnochordia > JAAZLZ01 > JAAZLZ01 > JAAZLZ01. Next base: position 3,730 of record JAAZLZ010000145.1, on the reverse strand, counting down.
TGGGTAGCCATGGGCTTGGCTGCAGCCCTGGTCTATATGATCCTCGCTTCCTTGTTCGAATCCCTCATCCATCCCTTGACCATCATGATTACCTTGCCCTTGGCGGCGATAGGGGTCATTCTCAGCCTCTTCATCACTGGCAGGGCCCTTAGCGTTCCGGCCTTAGTTGGAGCCATCATGCTGCTGGGGATCGTGGTCAACAACGGAATTGTCCTGGTGGATTACATCAACCAGCTGCGGGCCCGAGGCTACGATCGGGAGCGGGCCATCGTGGAAGGATCGGCAACACGGGTGCGTCCTGTACTCATGACGACCTTGACCACCGTTGTCGCCCTGATTCCTTTGGCCCTGGGGATTGGGGAAGGGGCCCAGATGCAAGCGCCCCTTGCCACAGTCTTAGTCGGGGGCCTGACAACGAGCACCATCCTCACCCTTGGCTTTCTCCCTGTATTCTACAGCATCATGGATGATGCGGGGCGCAGGGCGGGTCGATTATGGCAGCGCCTAAACGGAGATGACAATGCTCCGGGGGTGGGGCAATGAGCAAAGTTCACCGGGTTGAGAAAAGGAGGATGACAATGAAGCGGATCTCGTCCCTGGGTCTTGTGATGTCGATCCTGTGGATAATGGGGGGACTCGTTTTTGCCCAGTCAAACCCCCAGATGCTAGATTTGGCCAAGAGCATTGAGCTTGCCAAGGAAGAAAGCATTCAGCTGCAGCTGGCCCAGCTGGATTTGGAGGAAGCCCGTCTCCAATGGGAGCAGGCCAAAGCCATGAGCCTGGTGCAGCCATCCCCTTCCAAGCTTTATCAGGCCGAGGCCAACTTGGGGATCACCGAGAAAAACCTGATCCTTGCGGAACAGAACTTGGCCCTGGAGGTTGAACAGGATTACTACAACTACCTGAGAACCCAGAACCTGATCACAGTCTTGGAAGAGGCCTTAGAGTTGGCTGAGCGCCAGCTGGGGGTCACCGAGTCCCGCCGTCGTGTAGGGGCCGCCACGGAGGCGGATGTGATCCGGGCCCAGGCGAGTGTGGCCCGCACCGAGGCGGACCTGGCCCAAGTACGCGACAACCATGATCTATCACGGCGCAAGTTCCTCCAGTCCTTGGGATTGCCTGTCGATACAGCGATCCAGCTGGATGAGGGCATAGTTGCCGAACGGGTGTCAATTGATTTGGAGCGGGCCATCGGGGAAGCCTTGGCCAATCGGGTCGAAGTGGCCCAGCTTCAGATGATGATTGGCGTTGCGGAAAAGGAAGTGGAACTAGCTGCCAATGACTACACCCCGGGTCAACAGCTGGCCATGGCCAAAGTCGCCCTGGAGAAGGCCCTCCTTCGCCGCCAGCAATTGGAGGATAATCTGCCGCTGGAGATCCGTCGGCTCTACGCCCTGCTCCAAGATGCCGACCGGCGCCTTGATGTAAGCCGCATCGGCGTTTCGGAGGCGGAAGAGACGATGCGCACCACTGTTGCCTTGTATGAAGTTGACATGGCTACCCATCTTGATTTAATGGGCGCCCAGACCAACTTGACCAAAGCCCGTACCGATGCCATCCACGCGATCTTTGATTACAATCTGGCGAAGGCCAATCTATACAAGGCTATGGCCTGGGGGCTGGCAGAAAGAGAGGTCGGCAATGAAGAGGAATATCAAGACTAAAGGGGTCCTTTGCCTCGCCCTTCTTTTATTAATCAGCCTGGCAGCCGCGGCCCAGCCGTTGACCCTGGAAGAAAGCATCACTCAGGCCGTATCGGAAGGTGCCGCCGGCAGGATGCTCCAAGGCTCTTTGGACCTGGATGCGATCCTGGTCCAAGAGAAGGGGGTGCCCCTGGAAACGAAGCTTACCGCCAAGGGAGGAGCTAATTGGGGGGAGAAGCCTTTCAGTATTGGCAGCCTGGAAGATCGGCTAAGCTTCAATCAGCAGAGCTTGACCTTGGAGATCCAGCATCCGGTCATCTGGATGTCTAAAGCTCTAAGCGCCGCCCAGTCCTCCCTTGGCCATGAGGGGGATCTGGCCCAGCTTCGTTGGGAGCAGGGGCTTGCCGATTTGGCCTACCAGGTGGTTGAGGTCTATTTCGGCTGTCTTAAAGCCCAAAGGATGGGGGAGTTGGCCAAGGAGGCGGTCCGGGTTGCCCGCTGGAACATGGATGTGGTGCAGGCCCGCTTCAATGTCGGCACCGCGACCATCGCCGAGGTTCTTGCAGCGGAGGCCGACTTGAAAGAGGCGCGCCTGCAGGAACTGCAAAGTCAGGAGGGCCAAAAGGCGGCCCAGATGGCCTTCAATGTCTTACTGGGTCGATCCTTGGATGAACCCGTCGAACTAGTGGATCCCGGTGCTCCTTCAGTAGCAGTTCCCCATCCATTGGAAGTCCTCCCCTTGGCCAAGGCAAACCGCCCCGATCTCCTTCGGGCCCAGGCAGAATTAGCCCTGGCAGAGCTTGGAGAACTGGCCGCCTGCGAAGAGGGAAGGCCCATCTTGGCCTTGGTTGGTCAATACCAATGGGAGGATGGGGAAATCGCCCTTTCCTTAAACAGCCGGGGGCTGCTTGGTCTATCGGGCACTTACAACCGGCAGGATTCGGAGCTGGTGACCAACAAGGAGATAGACCTAGATGGTTCTGAGGGAGACAGCTACCTGGCTGGCCTGCAAGTCCAGTGGCCTCTCTTTGACGGGGGAGCGAGCAAACTGAAGCAGGAGAAGGCTAAGGAAGGGGTTAAGCTTGCTCGATTGGCAGTGGAACAGTTGGAGACCCAGCTAGAGCTTGAGTTAAACAGCCTCCATTTGGCCTTGGAGCGGAGTGGCGCTCGCTTGGAGCTTGCCCGGGGACGTCTTGATGAAATGACGGAGCGACTGCGGACCACCCAAAAGCTGCATGAGGCCCAATTGGCCACGGACTTTGATGTAGCCCAATTGGAGCTGGCAGTCTTAGGTGCAGAAAGCGATGTGGCCGTCGCCCTCTGCGATCTTCACGTTGCCAAGGCGGCCTACCTCAAAGGCGTTTACGGCCCTTCGTTTTTACGGGAAATGTGATGGAGGTGAACGGGGGGTGACATTGACCAGGGCCCAGCGGCAAAAAGAGATCCTCGCGGCTGCGCAGGCCCTTTTTGCCGAAGAGGGGTTTCACGGGGCCACCATGGATGATATCGCTGCCCGGGCCGGACTTGCTAAAGGGACCCTATATCTTTACTTCTCTAGCAAGCGGGAGCTTTTCCTTTCGGTGCTTGAGCATAGGTTTCAGGAAATGCATCGAACCCTCAATGAGGTGATATCCACCGAGGATGACTTTGCCGGTCGAGTGGAGGCAGTGATCCATGCCCATCGGGATTTTTGCCGGGAGAACAAGGAGTTTTTTCAGATCATGGAGGAGTTTAAGGGGGATCTAGGTGCCGGCGTCCGCAACCGTCGGGAGGGCATTCTATCGGTCTTGATGGAACTAATCGACCGGGGAATAGAGACCGAACAGGTTCGGCCCATCGATCGCAGACAAGGGGCCCTGGCCCTTTTAGGCATCCTCGATAGCGCTGCCCTCGATTGGCTTTTGCGGGACGGATGCGGAAGCCCCAATGTGGATGGTTTGGCTGAGCTTTACTGTTGGGGAGTGATGGATTTCAAGGGAGCTAGGCATCGGGGGGAATGACATGTTGATCGTCACATCGGAATCGGTTGCCGGCAAAAGGGTTGTCCAGACCTTAGGGCTAGTTCGGGGCAGTACGGTGCGGGCTAG
>JAAZLZ010000014.1 GCA_012799075.1 Bacillota bacterium | reverse complement strand
TACACCCGCAACTTGGGAGCTGAGTTCGATTCCAAGTATGTGGACCTTCTTAAAGAAAAGGGCATGGAGGTCAACCAGGTCGACATGGATGCCTTCATCCAGGCCTCTCGTCCCATTTGGGATGACTTTCTAGCCAAGAACGATCCGACCGGCGAGTACGCCGCCCTGCTGAATGAAATCCTTAAATAGTCCAGATGCGCCTGCAGGTTCACCCTGCAGGCGCTCAAAGGTGGTGACGTCTTTGCTGCGCTTGAGAGACTGGCTGGATGCAATTATGGGGTGGCTATTGGTGCTGCTCATGGCCAGCATGGCTTTGGTTGTTTTCTTACAGGTTTTTTGCCGATACGTCTTGAACAACCCCCTGCCCTGGCCCGAAGAGGCAGCTCGGATGGCGGTCGTTTGGCTTAGCTTCATCGGAGCCTACATGGCTATGCGCAAGGACAGCCACATAGGCATCAATCTATTGGTTGCCAAGCTTCCGGACGTATGGCAAGTCTACGTTGGCATCCTGGGCAATCCCCTTGTCCTTTGGTTCCTGTTGGTCATTGTACAGCAAGGAATCGTGATGATGGTTCTAACCGTAGGGGATCCCATGCCCTACACAGGGATCTCCATGGGCCTTTGGGTTTACAGCGTCTTCCCCATCGCAGGCTTCTGCATGGCACTAGATACTGCTTTGAATATTTGGGACGGCCTCCTCCTTTGCCGCCGGGGTGAAGGCAAATCATTGGGGGTGGGAAAATGAGCGCCGTCTGGTTGGTTTTTGGCACGATGGGCATTTTTCTGTTGATGAATATCCCCGTTGCCTTTGCCTTGGGGCTCACCGCGATGATCTTTCTAATGGTCAGGACAACTGTTCCCTTGAGCATTATCGTTCAGCGTCTGTACCTGGGAGCGGACAGCTTCCCTTTGCTGGCGGCGCCCCTCTTTATCCTTGCCGGCAACCTGATGAACGAGTCGGGCATGTCCGACCGGCTGGTGGACTTTGCTTCGGCCATGGTAGGCCACATCCAGGGGGGACTAGCCGCGGTCAATGTGGTGACCAGCATGCTTTTCGCAGGCATTTCCGGCTCATCAATGGCCGATACGGCAGCAGTAGGAGGCGTCCTTATTCCCGCCATGATCGAACGGGGGTACCCAAGGGACTTCACCGCGGCCGTGACGGCAGCTTCGTCCACCATCGGGATCATCATTCCCCCCAGTGTACCCATGATCCTCTACGGCGTCTTCATGCAGGTGTCGGTGACCACCTTGTTCATCGCCGGGATTATCCCCGGAATCCTGGTGGGCCTGGCCCAGATCGGGGTTGCCTACATTATATCCGTGCGCTCAGGTTATGAGCCCCCCGGCTCCTTTTCCCGGCGGGCTCTGGTCCAAAGCACCATTGACGCTTTGCCAGTCCTGATCCTGCCCCTGATCATCCTGGGAGGGATCATGGGCGGCATCTTTACCCCCACCGAAGCTGCGGCCGTCGCCGTGGTTTACGCGTTTTTACTGGGAGCCCTCGTTTACAGGGCCTTTGATTCCAAGCGGCTTCTCAAGATCCTCCTCCATTCCGCCGAGACAACAGGCTCAGTGATGATCGTCATCGCCATCGCTTCCCTCCTGGGCTGGATCCTGGCCTATGCCCGGATTCCCCAACTCTTGGTGGGACCTTTCCTCAATGTGACCTCCAACCCAACGGCATTCATGTGGCTGACCAGCATCATTTTGATCATCGCCGGCACCTTCCTCCACGGCACGGCCATGCTTGTCATCGTAGTTCCCCTTCTCGGGGCGGTGGCCAAGGCCATGGCTATTGATCCTGTGCATTTCGCCATGGTGGTCATCTTGAACTGGGGCATCGGACAGCAAACTCCTCCGGTGGGATCGGCCCTCTTCATCACTTGCTCCTTGGCCAAGGTTGACATGGGAGAGCTCACCAGGGCCAACCTGCCCTTCATTGCCACCTTGCTGCTGGTATTGGCACTGGTCATTCACTTTCCAAGCCTTGTCTTGTTCGTACCCCGGATGGTGGGAATCTACGGTTAAAAGGAGGAAATTCCATGTCAAACAGAACGAGGCCCCGATTAGGCTTGCTCCTGGGAGACCCTACAGGGATCGGACCGGAGCTGGCAGCCAAGCTCCTCGCCAAGGACCAGTTCACCGAGAAAGGAGAACTGTTGGTCATCGGGGACCGACGCTGCCTGAGCCTGGGAGAGAAAATCGCGAGGGTGTCTCTTCCCATCCAGGTCTTCTCCTCCATTGACGAGGTGGTCTTTAGCCCTGGAGTGGTATCCTTCCTCGATCTTGGCTCCTTTGACCCCGAGGATCTTATCCTGGGTCAAGTGAATCCCAGGGCAGGTCGGTTCACGTTGGAAACCATCGAGTTCGCGGTGGACCTGGCCCTGGAGGGTCACATCGATGGGATCGTCTTTGCCCCTGAGAATAAGCAGGCTTTGGTTGCCGGGGGAAGCCCCCACAGTGATGAGGTAGCCCTGTTTTCCCATCTGACAAGCTGGAAGGGACGGGCCGGTGAGATCTGCTGGATGGAGGACTTTTGGACGGCTAGGGTCACGTCCCACATACCGCTGAGCGAGGTGGCCCGGCAAATCACCCGGGAAAAAGTCGTGGATTCCATCCTCTTGGGCCATGAGACCCTGCAAAGGACAGGCATGGCCAACCCCCGCATTGGAGTTGCCGGTCTCAATCCCCATCTAGGCGATGGCGGCCTATTTGGCACGGAGGAGAATAGCATCATCAGGCCGGCCATCGAAGAAGGCCTTCGACAGGGCCTGGATGTACGAGGGCCCTTCCCCCCGGATACCGTCTTTCTCAAGCTTTTTGCCGGGGAGTTCGATCTCCTTGTGGGGATGTATCATGACCAGGTGCAAATCGGGATGAAGCTGAAGGGATTCGATCGAGGCGTATCCGTAATCGGGGGGATCCCCATCGATGTATGCACACCGGCCCATGGAACAGCCTTCGATATTGCCGGTCAGGGGAAAGCAGATCCGGGGGCTTTGCATCAGGCCGTCCTGTTGGCCTGGCGGATGGCCGCTACCCGTTTCCATGGGAGTTAGGGGCGGCTGGGCCGCCCCCTCCTTTTAATTGCCTGTAGGGACTCCTTGGGGAGTCCACCCCCGGTGCTGATAGTATTCCGCCAGCATCCGGTCAAAGTCTTCCCGGGGGACGACTTCGCCGGTGGGAGGCAAGGGTTCGGTGAAATAACGCTCCGGCAGATAGTCATCCGCCAGGACCATGCCCGCGGCCAGATTAAAGCGGCGGATCTCATCGAGGATGTCGATGGCTGTTTTTCGCATATCCTCTTTGGAAAGTTCCAGGTCCGTCACCGCTTTGAGGAGCCTGGCCATCCCATCCCATTCGATTAGGTCCCGGAAGAACCGGCACATGATCAGGCAGTCCTGGATGACCATCCGGTCTTCCCATTCCACGAATATCTCCGCTTTGCCGTCGATCTGGTTTCGGGGGCTAAGCCCCACCAGCTCCGGACGATAAAAGGTGGCCCGCAGGTGGCAGGCTCCCCGGGGCGAGGTGGCATAAGCCAGGGCCATTCCCTTCAAATAGCGAGGATCATAGGCCGCCGGCTCCATCCCCTTGACGTGGATGGCCAGGTCCGAAAGACCCAGCTCGGCCGCAGCGGTCTTGATGCCTTTGGCAAGGACTGCTCCTAGATTCCGCTTGTAAGCGATATCCTCCAAGAGGCGAGCAGCCCCATCCGCATCCCCATACTTCAGAGGATAGTCGAGCCTGCCCAGGTCGACCCCATCCATGATCAGCCCGACCAGGTTCCCGCCGGTCATGGTATCGAGGCCCAAACGATTGCAGAGATCGTTTAAGTAGGCAACTTCCTCCAGCTCCTCGATGTCGCAAAGACCACCGAAGGCATAAATCGTCTCATATTCCGGCCCTTCAATCTGAAGCCC
>JAAZLZ010000144.1 GCA_012799075.1 Bacillota bacterium | reverse complement strand
GGCCATTCCTATCGCCATTGTCTGCACGGCCTTCACCAAGGCCTTACTCTAGTAGGAGGGGGGAGAACAATGGTTTCCACCATGGATATAGCCCTTAGGTTGTTGCTAGCTACTGTTCTTGGGGGTCTAGTCGGCCTTGAACGGGAACTTCATGGTCGTCCGGCAGGCTTTCGCACTAATACTCTGGTATGTCTGGGGTCAGCCCTAGTTATGCTTATCTCGGCCTACGCCTTTGCCAATACTCCAGGCTGGTCTTACGATCCAGGGCGCATGGCTGCCCAGGTTGTCAGCGGCATAGGGTTTCTGGGAGCTGGTAGCATCATGAGGGAAGGACCGTCCATCAAAGGGCTGACAACTGCCGCCAGCCTGTGGGTAGTGGCCGGCATTGGCCTCGCGGTGGGCAGCGGATTTCTATTCGCCGCGGTCTTTGCGACAGTCTTGGCCATTCTTGCCTTGACTGTACTGGACAAGGCGGAGCGAAAACTGTTCAACACCAAGCATTCAGTGCTCAGCATCGAAATCCTCGACCACCCGGGGATGTTAGGGTATTTGTCTTCCATATTGGGAACCCAGGGCATTGATATCCGAAACGTAACCATTAGTCAACAAGGGGGGGGAACGGCCCTATTGGATTTTCAGGTTCAAGTGCCACCAAACCTGGATACAATCGCTCTCATGGACCAGCTAACTGAACACGAAAGCGTTCGCCGGGCCGGCTTCCACTACTAGTCCACAAGGGAGAAGGAGACACGTGCATCTGCTAATCACAAACGATGACGGCGTTTATGCCAAGGGTATTCGTGTTCTAGCCGCGGAGCTAGGCAAAATAGCCAAGGTAACCCTCGTGGCACCTGATCGGGAGCGGAGCGCCACAGGCCATGCCATTACCGTCCATTACCCTTTGCGGGTGGAGCCCTTGTCAATTGATGGAACGGCTTGTGCCTATGCCGTCGACGGCACCCCTTCAGACTGTGTTAAATTGAGCTTAGAAGCCCTATTGCCCAGCAAGCCTACAATGGTTATTTCCGGGATTAATCGGGGCCCCAACTTGGGAACCGACATCCTTTATTCAGGGACCGTCTCCGCGGCTGTAGAAGGCATCATGCATGGGGTGCCGTCGTTTGCCATTTCCCTTGATTCCTTCGATGACGGCCCCTATGATGTGGCAGCGGCCATCGCTAAGAAAGTAGTTCTGAAGATTAAAGAGCATGGTTTGCCGCCGGGAGTATTGCTCAATATCAACGTACCTCCTTCAACAGCTGAGAAATTGCGGGGAATCAAGGTCACCACCTTAGGCACCAGGCGATATTGTAATGTATTTGACAAGCGAGTGGATCCTAGAGGTCGTACATACTACTGGCTGGCTGGTGATGTAATCGATCTCGACGATGACTTAGATACCGACACCATGGCGACCAAAGACAATTTCGTCAGCATCACTCCCGTACACTTTGATCTAACGGACTACACAGTCGTGGATCAATTGAAGAAGTGGGGCTTAACCATCTAGTGCGGGGTGAATTAACCTCCCCCTCTTGACCCGCATACTATACTAATGACCCATGCAAAGGCGGGGGAGAGGATGGGCTTTGCTCCAACTGGTGGATAGGGCAGTATGGATGGGCATAATTAACCTTCTTTTGCTTTGTGCAGTCATTCTAGCCCAAAACTGGCGGCAGATGGCAATTAAGCAGAAGAACCCATTGATTATCTTTGTCTCCATCAGTCTTGCCATATACACCCTGACGATACTGATGCTCCTTGGCTCAAAGTTCCTGCAGGCAACACGTTTCTATTGACAGGGAGGTAAGGATCATGGCCGATTGGACACCACCTGAGCGACAGATTATCACCCTCGGAGAACAGAGTCTTCCTCCCGACAGCCCTCCCCACAGCCTTGTCACCTTTCTCAACAGGACGCTCAAGTCCCATGGCTACATCTTCGGTCTTAGCCGCAATCAAGATGGAGATCAGGTCTGGACCATTTACCAGTTGGTGGAGAAGAGCAGCGAGGATTAGGCACTTTTTGGTATAGGTTATTTTGCATACTTGGGTAAAACTACAGTTGAAGTGGCTAAAAGTTCTATGGAGTTGAGGTTGCCTTGACCACAAACCTTTGGATGTTCAACCAATTAATGCATCTGGCTGGCCAGAATGGGGGAGCAGAAGGATTGCTCGCCCTTTTTGCATCTAGATGATGAGTGAAGGATTTGTAGGGGACAGGGTGGAAGCTATATAATAACGTTAAGGTGTTTCCCATCAAATTGATTAGGGGGAATGCGCCATGTTTGAGGTAGCCAAGGACGATGTGTTGCGGGGGTTGAAGAAATTCAAGCGCCTAGCTAAACAAGATTTACTGGCCAGCAGCTTGACTTCCAACCCCCGCTTCTGGAGTTCTCAGGCCGAGGCAAGAAGAACCATGTATGACGAATTGATGACTGCGGTTGAGGAAAAAGGGGTAGAGTTGGCATATCGGCAAGCAGCTAAGACCTATGCCACCCTGCCCCTGCATAATTTGTCCTCGGTCCAGGAGCCAGACCCCCAGATCACAGGTAAACAACAAGCACTAGAAATGTTCTTCACCATCCTCGGTGTAAATAAGGAAGGACAATACCAGAAGTGTTCTCCCAATGAGGGAGCAAGTAATGGGATGATGCTCAACGCAACTCCTTAAGGCGCCCCATGGCGCCCAGGAAAACAAGGATCCGAGGGACGGGAGAGATGTTCCTCGGATCTTTTATCCAATCAAGCAGGGTATTTGCGAAATATCCCGATCACCTTCCCAAGGATTTGCACGTCCCTGGCATAAATTGGCTCCATCAGAGCATTAGCCGGTTGAAGGCGGATCCCGTCTTCTTCAAGATAGAAGGTCTTTACCGTCGCTTCGTCACCGAGGAGGGCGACGACAATATCCCCGTCGTCAGCAGCATTTTGTTTGCGGACAACCACGTAATCCCCTTCGAGTATTCCAGCTTCGATCATGCTCTCGCCCCGGACCCGAAGCATGAAAACATCTGCATCTTGGGTGACTTCCGCAGGCAAGGGGAAGTATTCTTCGATGTGTTCAACGGCCAGTATCGGCTGCCCAGCCGTAACCTTGCCGACAACTGGCACCTGGACGATTCTCCCCGGCGCAAAATCACCAAGGTTGCACACCTCGATTGTTCTCGGCTTAGCCGGGTCCCTTCTGATAAGCCCCTTGTTCTCCAACCGCACAAGATATCCATGGACGGAAGAACTTGACTTCAAGCCGACAGCTTGCCCGATCTCCCGGATGGAGGGAGGAAAACCCCGTTCTTGGATATGGACCTTGATGTAGTCCAGCATCTGTCGCTCTCTCTTGGTTAGCCCACCCACGCATTCATCCCCTTTCCTCCTGCCATTCTTTCTTCAATTATAGTCCAGGAAACCATCTTTTGCAAACATCTGTTCCTCACTGAACACTTTTTCCCCGAACATACCTTTGCAAAACATATCAAAGATGCTATACTATCGTTAGGAGCAAACATACATTCAGGCAACATATGTTCGAGGAGGGTTTATTGATGGCGAAGTTCCTAGGGACTCTGCTTAGAGGAATGGTCTGCCTGGTCTTATTAGTAACCCTAGTCCACGCGGCCAATACAGGTTTTCCCGAAGAAGCTTATGAAGAGATTATCGTTGCTCCTGGAGATACCTTGTGGGGCATTGTGCGTCTTCATGGCGTCAAAGGAGATCCTCGTCGAACGATTGATGAGATCAGGCGCCTAAACGGTCTTACAGATGTCCGGCTGCAACCAGGGCAGAAATTGCTCTTGCCCCGATAAAAAATCGGGGTGCATAATAACTTCGCATAAGATATATTATGTAAACTAACCTTGTTTTTGCCTTATGATGGACACCCAAGTTGGGACTATCAGGAGTAGCACTTCGCCTTGTACTATGGATTATCCCCAAAGATTACCTCCCCCCCAACCGCGCAGTGATGCCCAGTACTCACAACGTCCAGGATAAGTGGCCGAAAAGAGGTCCAGCTCAACTCCTGGGAGTGATCGAGAAACCCGGGGCATGAACGACCATCCGCCCCGGGTCCATTTCCAGCTCTTAACTCTTCAATCCCCTAAACTAGTGGCAAGTTGAACAGCTTCCTCCCGCGCAGCCACTACAGGAAGATACCGGGTTTTGTCCGCTTCCAGCTGATCCGAATCCAAAGGTTGAGAGCAGTCGCTTCACATTTTTCTCTCCACAATGGGGGCATTTTACCTTGGCAGTGTCCGAGCCTCGGCAAAGCTCTTCGAACTTGTGGTGACAGTTTTGGCACTGAAACTCATAAAGTGGCATAGTCCAACTCCTCCAGAATCCATGTGGGTCTATAATACCACAACCAGCATTCTGCAGGCTAGACTATGACATCCACTTCTTGACCGTTCCTGAGGCAAGCAGCGTTAGCTTCATCGGTATCCAAGTGAAGCTCCAAGACGAAGTCGTCCCGCACTCTGACGAGAACCTGATCAAAAGTCAACGGGCGAGGGCCTTCCGTCACGGCCACCTTCACGCAATCTTTGTCCTTCAAGCCAAACTTCTCTGCTTCAGCGGGCGTCATGTGGATGTGGCGTTTAGCCAAGACAACCCCTTCCGAAAGCTGAACACATCCCACGGGTCCAACAACCACTATTCCAGGGCTGTCGCTCAAATCGCCTGAATCCCGTACCGGAGGTTTCACTCCCAAGGCGAAACAGTCCGTTCTTGAAATCTCAACCTGGGTCTGGCTGCGTAGTGGCCCTAGGACCCTAACACGCTGCAAAACGCCTT
>JAAZLZ010000143.1 GCA_012799075.1 Bacillota bacterium | reverse complement strand
AGCGGCTGCGACATGGTCGAAGCCAATCTGGAGGACTGCTGGGGCAACAGCCCGGCCTGCGGCGATTGTCTGTGGGCTGCGGGAATCATTCAGTGTCCATGAACTCCCACTGGAAAAGTTCATCATCCTTCAGCCCATACACCCGAACCGCGGCGGTTCTTTCCCCATCCTGCCGCAGCCATTCCCCCATCTTGGCCTGCATGGAAGGCAGCAGGGCAACCTTCAGGCTCCGGTCCCCATCGATGAAAACCGCCTCGGCCGCGCCCTCATCGGCTGCTTTGATGTTCCCCTTGCCATAGGTGCAGCCGGTGGCCAGCTGGAGTCCATCGTTCATGCAGGAGACCGGCGGGGTGGTCCCGGCCTTCGATGCGATCTTGAGCTGGAAATATTTCTTGGCCCCAAGGAGCCGCAAGGCCAGCTCCCCCATCCGATAGCCCACCACCACGTATGGACCCAGGTGCCCATGGAATTCTTCAAGTTTCGCTAGCGTCTCGTTCAACCTTGTCTCTCCTCCCTGACGTAAATCGGCAGCCTAGCTTTCTCAAGGCCATAGACCAACGCAGGGATCACCGCCAACTGGATGAGGATCCCCGGCAGGCTTCCCACAACGCCGTAGGTGATGGGATAGATGACCGAGATCTTCTCAAAGCCAAACAGAGGCAGGATGAAAGCTCCCATCAGTCCGTAAACGATCCTCCCGGCAGCCATGGCCGACACTAAACAAGGCGCCGGGCTCAGCTTAGTATTTCGGTACAAAAGGCCCGTGGCCGCACCATAGACGGCTAGTTCAATCATCATGGTCTGGGCGATGGGAGGCATGAGGGGCGGCATTCCTGTCAGCACCGCACTAAGCAATGGAGTGATAAAACCCACCAGTGCACCCATGAAGGGTCCCACGATAAAACCGGCCAAGAGAACGGGGATATGCATGGGCAGGAAGACCTTTCCCATGCCCACAGCATGAAACATCATCGGCAGCATGATTCCCGCCGCAACTAGCAGAGCACCCATCGTCAGCTTGCGCAAATTCATCTCGGACGCCTCCCAACGCCTAATTGCGTGTTACGTAATCTTGCTTTCGTAACACGTTCACTAGGCTGTTCGCCCTTGAGCCGACCGATTCCTTCCGGATAAATAAGCTTTTTTTCACCGCAAGAAAATCCATGTTACGATCTTTGTCAGCAGTAGCACCTAAAGGGACTTTTCGCCAAGGGAGCCTGGAGACCTTCGCCCATTCTTGCTCTATTTTCCCGCAAAAAAGTCTCAAAACTCCCTTGCCCGCCCATCCCGCCTGGCCCGCCAAGGGCGATAGAACTTGTAGATGGTGCTGGCGATTGGCTGTTGAATCAGGGTGTTTAGGGTAATGGGCAGGGCCATGAGGGGTGAGAAGTAGCTCACCGCGATGAGGATGCCCGCCCCGTTGTTCCGCATGGTCGCCGCGTAGGTCATGGTGATGGAAGTGGAATAGTCTAGGCCGAGCAGAGTGGTGATGGCAAAGCCTAATAGGTACCCCCCCATCATCTGCATGAAGACTACCAGGTAAAGGCGCGCCAGCTCCAGCGGGGGGATCCCCTCCACATAAGGCACGAGCAAGGCCGCGTTGATGGCCAGCATACTGAGCATAAAGGGCTTGATCAATAGGGCAACTTGTGGACCGTGCCCATCGACGAAGGCGCGCCTTCGTTCACCGACGATGAGGCCCAAGGTGACAGGGACCATCACCGTCCAAAACAACCCCCGCATGAGGGGGCCCGGATCGAAATCGATCATGGTTCCGATGAACAGGGCCAAAACCCCCGGGGTGGCCAGGCCGCTGCAAAGGGTCGTCAGGCTGACGGCGGTCAGCCCTAAGGCTAGATCGCCCCCGGCGATCCCCGCCCACATGGAGCAGGTGGCGGCAACAGGGAGGGAGTTAATCAGGACGAGGCCCGCGGCCAGCTGAGGTTCATGGGCAAAACATCCCTTGGCGACGATCCAGGCAAAAAAGGGCATCAGCAGATAGGTCAAAAAAAGCAGCAGGCCGATTTTGCCCGGGGAGCGAAGGGCCCCAGCCACATCGGCCAGTCGACAGCGAAGGGCGACGAGGAACATGATGACGGCAATGAAGTAGGGAGCAATGAAGACGAACTTGGCCAGACTGGGACAAAGCACACCTAGAGCCAAAAAGGCCAGGATCAGCCGAGTGAACCTAGCCTCGAGCCAATTATTCCACCGACCCATGGCTTCACCCAAAGGGACTCCCCCTAACGAACCGGGGGCGGGACCGAGGCCCCGCCCCCGAAAGGTCATTCTTGCTGCTCCGATTTGACCAGGGGGATGATCCCGCCCCCCTGGATGATCTCCCTGATTTCCGGAGGGAAGGGAACGAAGCTTTGAACATCCCCGCTGGAGACGGTGATGGTCCCCCCTTCTAGATCGATGGTGAGCAAATCCCCTTCCTCAAGTTTGGGCTCATCGACAAGGCGGATGGCGGGCAGACCCAAATTGATGGCATTCCGGTAAAAGATCCGGCCAAATGAGAGGGCCAGAACCGCACCTACCCCCGCCTCCTTGAGGGTGATCACCGCATGCTCCCGGCTGGACCCGCAGCCGAAGTTCCTGCCGGCCACGATAATGTCACCGGGACGCACCTTGGCGGCAAAGGCAGGGTCTGCGCCTTCCATGGCATGGGCGCCGATGGCCTTGGGATCGGTCAGCTCCAAGTAGCGGCCCGGATAGATCTGATCCGTATCCACGTTGTCTTTGAAGATGAAGGCCCGTCCTTGCAGCTTGCCCATCATGATCCCTCCTCCAGTACTTCCCGGGGATCCGTTATCCGTCCCCTTAGGGCCGAGGCGGCAACGGTCAGGGGCGATGCCACATAAATCTCCGCCTGGGGGCTGCCCATCCGGCCGGGGAAATTCCGGCTGGACGCGGTGATGCAAACTTCCCCTGGCCCCAGCATGCCCTGATGGATCCCCAGGCAGGGTCCACAGCCGGGGGATGTCACGGTCGCACCCGCTTCCACTAAACCTTGGATGCAGCCAGTCTCTATGGCCTTCAGGAAAACCTCTTTCGAGGCGGGCGTGATGACCAGGCGCACCCCCGGAGGGATTTTCCTCCCCCGCAGGACCTTGGCGGCCATCTCGAGATCCTCAAGGCGTCCCCCGGTGCAGGTGCCGATGAAGGCCTGGTTGACGGCCTTGCCGGCATAGTCCCCCACGGGATGGACGTTGTCGACGCTATGGGGCGCGGCGAGCAAAGGCTCCACCTCGCCCACATCGAACTCGTGAACCTCGGCATACTCATAATCCGGGTCCGTAGTGTAGACAGGATAGTCCTTGATGCCTCTTTCGGCCAGATAGGCCCGGACTTTCCCATCGGGCTGGATGTAGGTGGTCTTGGCCCCCATTTCAACGGCCATGTTGCAGATGACCATCCGCTCGGCGATGGAAAAGTCCGCAAGAGCAGGGCCCGCATATTCGATGGCTTTGTAGACCGCACCATCCGCCCTAAGCCTCTGCAAGAGCCCAAGGACCACATCTTTAGCCGCGGTTCCCGGCCCTAGCTTCCCTGTAAGCTGGATCTTGACAACCTCGGGGACCACAAACCAAAGGGTGCCCCGGATCAGGGCCACCGCCAGGTCCGTCGCGCCCACCCCGGTGGCAAAGGCTCCGAAGGCCCCATGGGTTGTGGTATGGCTGTCCGTTGCCACCAGGACCATCCCGGGGCGGACAAGGCCCGCTTCGGGCATCACCTGATGGCACACCCCCGCGTTGATGTCAAACAAGTGGGTAATCCCTCCGGCGGCGGCAAACTCCCGCATGATGCGGTGATTGTCCGCGGCCTTGGGGGTTGGCGGCGGCGAGTAGTGGTCGAAGACGAAGACCACTTTGTCCGGATCCCACACCGACTTGCCGCCCATGGCCTGAAAAGACTGGATTACCTGGAGATAAAGGTCATTGATTTCCGCAAGGTCAACCGCCGCGGTGACCATTTCACCGGCCCGGACCTGGGCCTTCCCCGCGGCCCGGGCCAAGATCTTCTCGAGTGCGTGCATTCGTTCTCCCCCTACTAGAATTTAAGCAGAATCTTGACTGCATCACGGGTCCGCTTGTCCATGACTTCCAGACCCTCCTGGGCCTGGGCGATATCCAGCACCTCGGTGATGAGGGGCCGACCGTCCAGGCAGCCCTCGGCCACCATGTCCAGGGTATTCTGGAAGCCTTCCGCAGTATACATCAAGCAGCCCCGCAAATCGATCTCCTTGCTGGTCAGCGGGAAGATCTCCAAGTTGTTCGCGGGCCCTTCGAAAAAGCCGATGAGCAAAGCCTTGCCCCTCTTCTTCACCGCCTGGAGGGCCTGCTCCACCACCGGGCTGACGGCCGCGGTGATGAAGGCCACATCCGCGCCTTTGCCCTTGGTCTCTTCCAGGACAATCGCGGCGGCATCTTCCTTCCGGACGTTGATGGTGTGGGTTGCCCCCAGCTCCTTCGCTTTGGCCAGGTTGAAGTCTAAAACGTCCGTTGCGAAGATCCGCCGGGCGCCCGCCTGCCGGGCCGCCATGATGGTGACCAGGCCGATGGTTCCCGCCCCCAACACGAGGACGCTGTCCCCCAGGCCCATCTCCGCCCAGCGCACAGCGTGGACGCCAACGGCCAGGGGTTCAACCATGGCGCCTTCTTCATAGCTTAAGCCCTCGGGCAGAGGATAGACTACTTTCTGGGGAGCGGTGATGTACTCGGCAAAGGACCCGGGCCATTCTTTGGTCCCCAAAACGATCTTGTCATTACAAAGGTTGTTTAGTCCCTGGCGGCAAAGGGAGCAGCGCCCGCAGCCGATCTGGGGTTCGACGATCACCCGATCGCCTACCTTTAGGCCCTCAACGTCCCTGCCCACTTCAACGATGTCGCCGGCCAGTTCGTGGCCCAAGATGACAGGCGGCTTGCGGTAGGGATGGGTGCCCTTGAAAGCATGCACCTCGGAACCGCAAATCCCCGTCACCCGGACCTGGATCTTAACTTCTCCTGGTTGGGGAGAAGGCTCCTTGACATCTTCCAGCACTATGCGGTAGTTTTCTTTCAGTACTGCCGCCCGCATGCTTTACACCTCCAGTTT